>CAZDAT010000006.1:0-23755 GCA_964503695.1 uncultured Lachnospiraceae bacterium | reverse complement strand
CAACAATAAAAATGACCTTCTTTGGTCCCTGTGCAATGCAGGAAACCCGGTTTGCATTACCATCAATATTTACCATGATACCGTCGCTGGTAATTCCATTGGCACTGGTAAGAAATACATCTGCATCATAGGAAGCTAACAGTCCCTCCCGCGGGTCTAATTTACTGCGGTCTATGTATTTATAATTTCCCGTTTCCATGCGTTCCACAAGTCCGATTTCTTTTGCACTCATACAGCCGCCCATGGCTACACTGCTACCCTCTTCTATCAGTTCCAGTGCCATTTTTAATGCTTCTTCTTTGTCTTTGGCATAATAGCCTGTCATATTCCGGGATTCCAGCCCTTTTATCACACTCTTAGCCAGGACCTCATTTCTTTTTCTCATATTTTCGTCCATGTTCTTTTCCTCCTTATTACATAACCATAATTAAAGTTCCGGCACCTATCAAAATACATCCTATGAGAGATTTCGGTGTAAACTTTTCATGCAGAAATACAAATGCCAGCACCAGGGTAATGATGACACTTAACTTATCAATGGGTACTACTTTTGAAGCTTCTCCAAGCTGCAATGCCCTGTAATAGCATAACCAGGATGCCCCTGTTGCCAGACCGGATAAAATCAGAAACAGCCAGCTTTTTTTACTGATTTGCGTTATTCCGCTCTGGGTCTGGGTAAGAAATACCATTCCCCATGCCATAATAACTACCACCACTGTTCGGATTGCCGTTGCAAGATTGGAATTTACTCCCTCTATGCCAACCTTTGCCAGTATCGAAGTAAGTGCCGCAAAAATTGCAGACAACAGTGCAAACAATAACCACATATTTTTTCCTCCTAACGCATTTTATCTTCTTCTGTAATGGAACGGATTACCTTACAGGGATTTCCCACAGCCACACTGTCAGAAGGAATATCTTTTACCACGACACTTCCTCCTCCAATGACTACATTATCCCCTATGGTCACTCCCGGCATGACCTGCACCCCGGCACCAATCCATACATTATTACCTACCCTGATTGGATAAGCATATTCCAGTCCCTGATTTCTTTTCTCATAATCTATGGGGTGACCGCAAGTATGAAAACCGCACTGCGGAGCAATAAATACATTATCACCAAAGGTAATGCCGCCTGCATCCAAAAGCACCAGACCATGATTGGCATAAAAATTTTCTCCTGTCTGAATCTGGTATCCGTAATCACACCAGAAATCCGGCTCAATCCATATCTTTTCCCCGGTTTTTCCAAAAATCTTTTTTAACAGTTCCTTTCGTTTTTCTGTTTCTTTTATGGGAAGCCGATTATACTCCTGACAAAGGGATTTACATTCCAGTCTTTCCGACTCTAATTCTTTATCATTATCCGGATTATGCAACTGCCCCCGAATCATCTTTTCTTTTTCCGTCATTTGTCTGCCTCTTTTCTTAGGTATTTTTTAACGATTTTTTTACTTATATGGGAATCTGCATCCTACGGTATAAATCGGAATGGTATCAAATTTATCTCCATGACCGCCTTTCGTAGGTTTTACTACGATACCACGATTTATAAAATTTTTATCAATATATACTTTTAAGGATTTCGGTTCTCCATCTTTTGTTTTTACTTCAATTCCATATACCGTTTTGTTTTTATCCGCTATTATAAAATCCAACTCATATTTTCCATAAGTTGAATAACATACTTCATCCTCTACGACCTTTAATTCAGTATAAGGAACCTTAAACAGCCTGTGAAGCTCGTTATATACAAAGGTTTCCGTAATTACTCCTGTCAGGGAAGATTGTTTTATCATACTTTTCTCAGCTAAATATGAAGCAATTCCACAATCCGAAAAATAAATTTTCCTGCTTTCATCAATATTTCTCATGTCCCCGTTTACCGCCAGATTGCACGTCGATAAAATTCCTGCATATTTAAGCCATGTGACTGCATTTGTCACTTCACTTCTGTTCACAAATAATTTTGTGCTGTCTTTGACCAGGGTCGTAAGCGTTTCCAAAACATGTTTTCCACTGATATCATCCCGATTGCACATCTGCTTTAAGGCTTCCCGATATACGTTATCAAAAATTTCCACTTCCCTTGCCTCATTAAAATATGCTTTTGATTCATCCTTAAATGTTTCTAGCAATTTATCAATGATGCCGTAACATTCATTAAAATCTTTCGTTTCAACATATTTCTTTATTACCTCAGGATAACCGCCAATTTTTAAATAAATATTATACAGCTTTTCAAGTCCGGTGTAATCTGCCGTATCACTTCCACCATATAAATCTATTGTATTTAACATATTTTCACAATTGAATATTCTGCAAAATTCCGCAAAGCTTAATGTAAACATATGTGCATAGCTTAACGTGCCTGCCGGATGAAAAAATTTCTTATCTCCCAAGATTCTGCCAAGATAACTTCCTGTTACAATAATATCGCATTTCACTGAATCGTGCAATTTGCGGATTGAATTATAAACGATACTGCTACTCTGTATTTCATCTATAATCAGTATTGTACTGCTATTATTTACAAAATGAGGAAGCGATGCCCTTCTGCAGTATTTTTCAAATTCTATGGGACTGCATCCGTTATGAATCACATCCATAAAGTCATACGTGTCAGCAATCAGGTCTACCATTACGACATACTCATAATTACTATATGCAAATTTTTTAAGCTCTGTTGTTTTTCCTATTTGCCTGGAACCCTCCAACTGCAAAACTTTATGAGAGGAATCCTTTTTCCACTTCATCAAATCCTTTTGAATATCTCTGACAAAAGGATTCTCTTTTACAATATTATGATATTTGCTTTCATTAACATATGTTTTATAATCTACTTGCGGCAGTTCTTTTTCTGCCTTTATAGCATCATCTTCAGTCAGTGATAAATTATCAATGTATTGTATATTATTCCTGATATAATAATCCGTATAAAATGTACTATTAATGATAAACCCTATTATCGTTTTCGTTGAATCTTTTACTCTATGTGTGGCTACCATTCCCATGTTTATCACTTCCTTAACTTTCTTTTGCTATATTATACTGCCAAACCATAAATTTTACAAACCAAGGTTTTGATAAAATTATCCGGTTCTACACTCCTCATAAAAAACAAAATTTTTCTTGCTTTTTCCCTAAACTTATGCTAGATTCTAAACAAACAAAATAACTGGTTGTCTATATCAGATATAAACAACCCATAAGTACTGCCACCGGGTAGAAATGCAAAAGCATTCGTTTACACATCATTAGGTCTTGGAAGATGTGTATGCGAATGCTTATTTTTTTGATATTTCTGTCCGAGACCAATTTATTTAATACAAGGAGGACTTTATATTGAATCTCAAATCACTTACAGACTATTTTACCAAAACGGAAATCACCTTATGGTGTTTTTCTGCCGCCTTTATCCTTCTGTCATTTTTCATCTTTGACAGAGAAAATTTCATGACACTGGCGGCATCCTTAATCGGGGTAACTTCTTTAATTTTCAATGCAAAGGGAAATCCCATAGGACAGTTTTTAATGATTCTATTTAGTTTACTGTATGGTGTCATTTCCTTTACCTTCTCTTACTATGGGGAAATGGCTACCTATCTTGGAATGACAATGCCTATGGCAATCTTTGCTTTGGTTTCCTGGCTGAAAAATCCTTATGAGGGAAACAAATCTGAAGTCCGGGTGAATACCATTGGCAAAACGGAAACACTCTTTATGTGGATAATAACAGCAATTGTTACCATTTTTTTCTATTTTATTCTTGTAAGCTTTAATACTGCCAACCTGATTCCAAGCACGATTTCCGTCACCACAAGTTTTCTGGCGGTATATCTTACTTTCCGGAGAAGCCCTTACTTCGCACTTGCCTATGCCGCCAACGATATTGTTCTTATTATCCTGTGGATATCGGCAAGCACCTGTGATGTCCGTTATCTCTCCGTAGTTGTCTGTTTTACCGTTTTTCTTTTTAACGACATCTATGGATTTATAAGCTGGCACAAAATGAAAGAACGGCAGGCAGTTGCCCTTTAATACTCCTGTTCAGATATTGGTATATCTAAATCACAAAAGAATAAAATTTAGCCTCAGGCTTAAAATTCAGCATGGAGTTTACTGCTATCAAAGTAATCATCGTTTTCCCGTATTTTAATTTCTTTATTATCAAAATACACTATAATTTTATCCGGTATTGAAACTTGTACTTTTTTTGCATTAATTAGCTTCAAAACTGGTGTACCTACATTCTAATTAACAAACTACATCGCAATAAACTCTGTTGCTGTCATTATCTTTGGATTTGTAACTCCAGACTCCAAAAAGTCCTTGTCCCCTGTCAACAATACATCCACTTTAGCATTGAGAGCTGCTCGAAGGATTGGGCGGTCAGCTACATCTCTAATATAAATTTCTTCCTCCGCTTCTTCATTCGGTGTAGATACTACTTCCATTGACAAAAGTGCAATTGACAGGAAATGCTCCAACAATGATATTTTCTGCGGAAATTTACGATTAAAAATACGTCTTAATTCTTCAACATTCTGGTCACAGATAATTCCTTTGTTTGGATAGGTTACAGCCTTCAAAAAAGCCTTATACGGTGTACCATTAGCACTTAAAGCTGCCGAAATCAGAATATTGGTATCTACTAATACTCTCATAGACCTTCTACTTCTCCCCTTACTTCTGCCACTAATTCATCAATGCTTTCCTCTGTATCAAGACCAACCGTATAAGCCTGACCTTCCATTCCTTTTTGCAACATCTTCATTGCATAAACAGCCGCATTCATCATAACCACCTGGTCACCTTCACAAATCAAAGTTACTCTGTCCCCTGTTGATAAACCTAATTTATTCCTAATTTCCTTTGGCAACGTAATCTGTCCCTTTGACATTACTTTTGCATTATCTACTATCATATTATCCATATCATTACCTCCTTGCCGTAGGACTGACCCTACTTTTCCTACTTCTAGTATATGATAATTATATGTAAAAAGCAAATGAATTATTCAAAAATTCAATGAAACAATGCATGTCACACAAAATTCATAATTTCAAGCTGTTTTTTTGTGGGTGCTATACGAGTGCTACTTGGGTACTACCAAATCACATTTTCATAAACTTACTTTTACAGAAAAATGTCGTAAACCTCAGAAACCGCATAGATTGTGGCTTCTTGCAAATAAAACATGGTTGGAACAACTTTTAGTATATTGTCGCACCAACCATGATTTTCCTTGTTATTTATTCATTATTTCCGAATAATTATACGCAATTTTCTTAGAATTTACCTCCGTTCGCTGCTTCCTCAACAGTTACTGTATGCCTTGATTTATCAGTCTTTTCAAGTACTTTGGGTGCTATATGGGTACTACCAACACCATATTATCACATACTTTTCTTCGATTTATATGCTTTACACCCCAATTTCTTTTTCAAAATATTGTAACGTAGAATATTTTACCAACATTTGATTTATCGGTTTACTCAAATCTTTCTTTGCTTTTTTATAGTCCGCAATATATTTCTCCATTTTGCTTTTGATTTTAAAATCTTTACCTCTAAGTGCATCAAATTCATTTTGTCTTAAATGAGGTTCAACGGATAAATCAATGTAACTATCCTCCTTAATTACAACCGCCTTAGAAAAATCAACACCGCAATGATTCTTTTTATCTGTCCACAGTACATGTGGATGGTGTATATCTGAACGTAATGGAATTGCATACTGTACACCATCAATCTCCACACAAACCTGTATGTAAGGTCTATTTTGTTTTTGTTCCATTTCCGGATATTGTGAAGTTGGATATGTATTATAAAATTTCTGTGACAAAAATACAAAACGTTTTTTCTTTGCCATATTTTCTCCTATATGAAGACAACCCCTGTTTCCAGGAGTTGTCTCTTCTCAGTGAACTTTTCTTTTATTTTACTTGGTCGCGTTCTACGACCAAATCTTCTGTTGAACTTTCTTTATCCTCACGTTCTATGAGCATTATCTTCACTCTTACATATGAATAATATTCTGAGTGTCATTTTCAGCAAATCTCTTTGCTCAGTTATAGTATATGCAATTTCGCTATTTTAGTCAATCAAAAATTTAAAATCCAAAATAACCCGTAGTTGTCTGTTTTATCGCTTTTCTTTTTAACGACATCTATGGATTTATAAGCTGGCATAAAATGAAAGAACGGCAGGCAGTTGCCCTTTAATACTTCTGTTCAGATATTGGTATATCTAAATCACAAAAGAATAAAATTTATGTTCTATTTTCCAATCGTTTCTTATTTTATTATAATCATCTCCATTTATTATTAAAAGTATTTTATCATCATATTCATAATACTTCAAAATAAATTAATAAATATTACTTGACAATTTATATTTATTTGATACAATAACTTTATCACAGCAAAGCAGTGCTGCGTTGTCGCGATAATTCAGAATAGAAAGGAGACCCATAATATGCACATTATGGGTCTTTTGAGAAATTAACTTCTCAATTAATGTTACTTCAGAAAAAGCAAGTAATTTAAATATTACTTGCTTTTTACAAAAATGTACCAGATATCCGGCATATAGTCTTACCTTCACTTCTATATGCTACTTAAACGAGGAGGAGAAAATATGAAATACAAAAGGTCATCATCTGCTATAGTTTTTAGAATGAAGGACAAATATATAATAGGCTATGGCAGTATCATTGACAAAATACAAAAAATATATTATTGGATATTAACATTAAAAAGTATTGCAATTGCAATGCCACATGCATTTTTATCACTTCTTTTTTTACAAAAAGGAATGGATTATTCAAAAATAGCCGTTATTCAATCTTTTTATTCATTGGGTGTAGTTTTATTTGAATATCCATCCGGTGTACTGGCTGATAAATATAAAAAGAAATATATTTATCTTATATCAATACTTTTATTAGCTATTACCTATTTAATAATATTATTTTTTAATACTTACTTCTTTTTGATAATAGCATGGTTTATCTATGGGATTTCAACTGCAATGGAGACCGGAACTATAGATGCTGAGTTAATTATTTTAATAAAAAAAAATACCGATAACAATCAGATGTCGAAAACAATAAGTAAATTTATTGGTACCTCTGGTCAAATATCTTCAATTTGTGCAATATTGGGTTCGTGTTTGGGATTTATCTTATATAAAAAAATTGATATAGATATATATTGGATAATGTTGTTATTAATTCTAATTAGTGGCATAATAATGCTATTCTTTTTTCGACTTCCCAATTCATCAAAATACTTGGAAAGTCGAAGTATTTATACAATTATAAGAGATTCTCTCAAAGAACTCAAAAAGACCCCAATACTTAAATATATTATAATGTTATTTATTGCACTTCAAATTTTTTTACAAATTCATTATCAGTTATGGCAAAGTTTTTTTATTGATTGTGGTATTAACGAAAATTTTTTTATAGGTATTTATCTTGCATTTCAAATAATTACTATTGTAACGTATAAATTACCTGTTCAAAAAATTTTTGTAAAAACATCTGTTCCTATTGGTATTATTTTTGTTATTTCAGTGATTCTAATATATGTAATAAAAATTCCATATATTCAGTTAATTATCTATATGTTGCCAGTGTTCATTATATCCTTAGTAACATATTACACCGAAATAAAATATAACGAAATTGTCCAAATAAGCAATATCTCATCATTAACATCTTTAATTTCAACTATAATGAGACTATTTGGATTTATATCACTGTTATTTGCAAGTAAATTTATGTCCATTTTTTCTATACAACTTTTATTTTTAACAATACCTATAGGTGTAATAACTTTAATTTGTTTTATAATTGACAAAAAGCTTATCAAAAACTAATTATTGATAATTATTCTTAATCAAAGAGTAATCCATATACACACTATTAAATGAAATGAGGAATCATATCCCTTTGACTCCTCTGTTTTTATGGCTGATTATATAAATTTTTTAACAATTCAAGTGCTATTATAACTTTTTCAGAAGAATTTATACACTAACAATATATATTAATCTCTATTATTCCCATACATTTTTCACTTCCCACCTTATGATACCTACTGCACAGAAAGCTATAAAGCAGCTTTCTGCTGCTTTGGCTCTCCCACCACTGCAGCAAAATCTTTACAATTCTTTCGCTGGCATGACCGTCACCATAAGGATTCACTAACCTTGCCATTTTTGATACATCACCTGATTGGTAAAAAGCTCTCCTGTAGGTGCAAAATGAATATCTGCCATGCGGCCAATTCACTTTATGTTACGTTCTGCATGATTGCTTGCATTTGTCTGTTTTATCTCTTTTCTTTTTAATGACATCCATGGATTTATAAGCCGGCATCACGAGTTTTCCTCCCGAACCAGTTTGCCCATGGCATTCTTCTTTAAAGGCTGTGGACAAAATATGATTTCTTTTATTTTTTTGAAAAGAGGAAGCTGTTTGTTGATACTTCTAAGATGCTTATATATCCGGGGTTTTACTTCTTCTCCTGCATTACCGCAATAGACCTTTGCTTTGATACATTCTCCCTCATAAAAAACCAGACACTCTTCTATCAGGGAGCATTCCAGCAAAAGTGTTTCCAATTCCTCACAAGATACATTTTCCCCATTGGATAACACAATAATATTTTTGCATCTTCCTTTCACATACAGATATCCTTCTTCATCTATTCTTCCCAAATCACCGGTATGCAGCCACCCACCACTAAGCAACTCTTTTGTCTGTTCCGGCTGTCCATAATATCCCTTTGTAACATTCCTTCCCCGAACCAGAATTTCACCGTTTTTTATCTTTACCTCGTTAAAAGGGGCTGTTTTTCCACTGGCTCCGATTTTATAGCTTCCGCCATAGGAAACGGTTCCGGTGGTTTCCGTCATGCCATAATATGCATGGGGAACGATTCCTCTTTCTAACAGATCCAATGCTAATGTCTTCTCTATGGGAGCTCCCAGACA
This sequence comes from uncultured Lachnospiraceae bacterium, assembly GCA_964503695.1. Taxonomy (GTDB): domain Bacteria; phylum Bacillota; class Clostridia; order Lachnospirales; family Lachnospiraceae; genus SFDP01. The sequence continues at coordinate 14,748 of CAZDAT010000006.1, read as the reverse complement.
AAGTACCTCTGAAATATTTTCTAATGCTTTCTGTATTTTTTCTGAATTCTCACTTAATTTCAAAATCCGCTTCATCATGGCAGGAACTACAATTAATTTCTCTGCCTCATTTTGACAGATATCACTTACCAGATGTTTTGCACTGCTGATTAGAATTACATTTCCCCGCATCATATCCTCTAATAGGGGGATGATTCCGCTGATATGATAAAAGGGCAATGCGGATATCACTTTCTTTTGTGTTGTCAGAGGCTCCGTTAAAACCTGCATGGGAAATACCGTAAGATTTTCCTGTGAAATCTGTACCAGCTTACTGTTTCCTCCAGTGCCTGAAGATAACAAAAGCAGCATAACATCCTCATCCTGTACTGCTTCCGGTTCTTTCCTTTCTGCCAAAGCTTCACTGATTGCTTTTTCAAAGATTTCCCTGATAGAAAGAAAAGCAAACTTATTGGTTTTTTCTCTAAAAGTCTCTCTATATTCTTCTTCCCCCAGTATGATTTCTGCATCTGCTCTTTTTAAGATATTCCAAAGGCTTTCATCTGAATAGGCAGGATTTAAGGGAATGGCAATGTTGCCGGAGCAAAATAAACCAAACAACAGTACAAGATAAGAATAAGAATTTTCTCCCAGTATCGCCACTCTTTTATTTTTCCCTATGCATTTTTGAAAATAAGCTGTTGCCTGCAGTACCTGATGGCAGAATTCATTTGCACTAATGCCTGCTTTTTCCTTAATATCATCACTTACAAAAGCTTCTTTCTTATTCCATTTTTCACTATATATTTCTAAAAGCTTATAAAAAGTCATAGTTTTTTCTCCAACAATGCTTCCACTTCCACCGCTATATCTTCTACGGTTTCAACCCGGCTTAATATCTTTTCCGGTATGCGAATATCAAATTCTATTTCAAGTCGATGCAGCAATTCATAATATTCCAAAGAACTGATTCCCAACTCCTCCTGCATAAGAGTATCTGCATTCACCTCTTCCGTTTCCATTACTTCCTTTACCACTTTTATAATGTGTTTCAATATTTCATTCATTTTCCCACTCTCCATTCTTCTACCAGCTTACAAAATTTCGGATTTTGTTCCAATTCTTTTTGATTCACAATCTTATATACATGAGGATTGATATGGCTCTTTTTGCAAATCATCTCATAACTGCTGTCCTCAAATAAGGTCAGGTTATCAGGTAAAATTCCTTCCGGGGTTAAATCCAATGCTGACAGGCGTATATATTCAAAATTATAATTTTCTATCAAAACTTTTTTGCCGTTTTTTAAATCATATACCTGACCCACTTTAATTCTTGCCATCTTTCGTTTCGATATTTTCCGGTATTGTTCAGGTCTGGTTCTTCTGGTTAAATTGGAAGCAAAATCCACTACATAGTTGGAGCTTCGGCTAAGGGTTTTGGGAAGGCTGTGTTCCCTGTCATAAATGATCTGCATATATTCCTGCTTATTGGCAAAATCCGGTTCTGAAATTATGACACAATACTTCCAAAAATTTCCCTCCTTTTTTTTGATTTCCTTTACGCTCACAATCCGTCCCAAAACTTTTACGTAATATTCTCTGTCCTGTAAATAAAAGGTAATCTCATCTTCCGGGCTGTGAGAAAGATAAATTGCCTTTTCCATTAAAAAAGCAAAGCCTCCATCAGAAATATCCACAACCTTTCCATTGTATGTCTGCTCTTTATAGCAAATTTCTAAAGGTACATCCACCAAAAAACGTTCTGCCATCCGCTGATTGTTTCTGCCTGTCATAAAAAAGATTGCCATAATCAATCCTCCGCTATTAACAAGAAGCCAGTAAATTACCACAAGAGAACCAAATGCCTGATATAAAATCAAATCTTTTATCATAAGGAAAATGGAATATATACTCAAAATCAAAAGTACAATATGAGGCAGTGCCAGATAAAAGGTACTTTCCTGTTGTCCTTTTTTCTTATTTGTTACCTGAAATTCTTTCTTTCGAATGCACCATATCTCTGCCCAGATAGGAATCAATAAATAAGGAAAAATCGTAGTATCTATAATATTGCTCCAGCGGGTGTTACGAATATTTCCCGAAATTCGCTTTAAGGTAATTCCGTACAATATGTAAGAGGGAAACCAGATAAACAACAGCCCCTTTAAATTACAAATTACCACCGGAATATGAAAAACTGCAAACAACACAGGAGCCAGAATATATAAAAATCTTCTGGTAAAGCTGCCCCAGTATATCCGACAGGCCAAATAACTCATCTTTATTTTCAGATTAATTTTAGGATTCAACAATAAATGCATACGTCTGAGAGAGTATATGCATCCCCTTGCCCAACGTTCCCTTTGCTGTATCAGACTTAATATTGTAATCGGAGCCAATCCTTTTGCCAACAGCTTATCTACCGCATAACAGGTGTACCCTTCCATCTCTATCTTCAGACCGGTTTCAAAATCCTCTGTTATGGTTCCGGTACTGATGCCCCCGACTTTTTCCAAAGCTTCTCGGGCAATGACTGTATTGGAACCTGCATAAATAGGGGCATTGGAAGCATTTTTTCCTACATTTACCTGTCGAAAAAAATAATCCTGTTCATTTGGAATCTTTCTTTCACTAAAAAGATTATACTGAAACAAATCCGGGTTATAAAAGCTTTGGGGAATCTGAATAAAACCGATTTTGAAATCTTTGTCTATTTCCTCTTCTTTTCTCTCCACCCAGGTTCCATCTTCCAGCCGCTTCATTTTCGGAAGGAAAAAATAGGGAATGGTTTCTAACAAAAAATCACTGCTCGGAATCATATCCGCATCAAAGGTAACAATCAAAGGAGCCTTGGTGTTTGCAATGGCATGGTTCATATTTCCTGCTTTTGCCTGCTTATTATCACTTAACCCCAAATAATTCACCTTAAATTTTTCGGCAAGAGCTTTCATTTCCGGTCGGCTGGTATCATCACAGATATGAATATGCACTTTTTTCTTATCCGGATATTTCATATGTACACAGGCATTTACGGTCTTAAATAATAATTCCTCCTCCTCATTATGTGTTACTACCATTACATCCACTTCCGGGAACCAATCGTTCGGGATTTTTGGCATCTCAGGGACATATTGATGATTTAAGTCCCAGTAATGCAACAATGCTTCTGCCACCGACAGTCCTTCTGCCACCACAAGACCAATCCCTGCCAGGAAGGCTATCCATCCATAGACTCTATAGGAAGGCAGGGTAAAAAACATTCGCCATCCTATATATATGAGCAAAGCTGACACAGTCAGCACAGACAAAAGAATACTTATTCCTTTCTTTTTTTTCACATTTTTCCTCCTATCATCCCTGATTTTTTTGTCTGATTACCATTAACATTAAAATAAAGCCAAAAACAAAAATTGCGGCGGATGCCGAAAAGATATCAATCTCCTGTTTCTGTTCCATTTCTTCCACTACATATTCTGATAAAAAATCTGCCATGGACTCATCCAACCATTTGCCATGACTTTTCATCATATCTTTTAAACGAAGAATTTCCTCTTCATAGGTGATACGGTTTCTGTCAATCACATAGCCCATCCCTTCTTCGCCCACATGGAGCATATGATTTTCTTCGTAAACTTCCCTCCAACGGCTTCTGTCCCTAAGAATGGCATTTCCCAGATATTCCACCGTATCATCGATAAAGCTTTCCATATATGCAGTAGAAAAAATAGTATTTCTCAATTCTTCATATCTTTCACATATTAAATTTACAAAATTTTTATCCTGTATCAGCTTTTCAAACCAGGGTCTGGAAGCGAACACAATATACTGTGCATCCCCAGCCTGCATAATATAATTATCATAGCAGTTATCATAATCCCACAAAGGACCCATAGATAATTTATGAGCATAGTCCTGATAATAATAAGTAGAATTATTTCCGGAATCATAGTTCATAAAAAATTCATTTACCACAAAATAATCTACAAAAGAATCTACATCTATATATTGGGAGTAGGTAAGGAATTCCTGGTAATTATCAGAATATAGAATTTTTTCTATGGTACTGATATCTTCCTCTATTCTGCTGACGACTTCCTTTGTTAAAAGCTCTTCTTTGGGATATTTAAAGGTGAACCATCCATAACATTTCTGATCCATGGATGCCCATGTGGACAGGGTGGTACTTGTATTGTCCTGTCTATCCCGACATATAAGATAGCTTAATCGTTTTTCGTCAGGATTAAAATCTGCAATATCCACTCTGCTTTTCGCTTTCTTTACGGATTCTGTCAATAGATATAAACCATAATATTTATATGTTCCGTTTTCTATCCTGATGACTTCACAAAATCTGGCTTCCGGTGTAAAAGGAAATATCTGACCGCCAATATTATATGCAAGATAATTGCGGATTCCCGTAGCATCCAGAATACTATTGGATAATACCCAATCCTCATCAGCTTCCATTCCCAGTACCGAAAGCTTGCTTTCTCCTTTTGTTTCATCTAAGAATTTAATTCCATACTGCTTTTTTTCAAAGCTTCTGGAGCTGGCTCCCCGAAGCTTAATTAAACCTCCGCTTTTCAGTGTTGGTTCATCGGTAATTCTGTTTTCATAATTTTCATTATCAATAATGGAAATCTCCATTTCTACCCAGGGATTGGTTACATTTTCATCCGCATAATCACGAATGGTACTGTCTTCATTAAAGGTATATATATTTTTAATTTCTTCCCCCTTGGTATCCAGAATGACTAAGGGCAGATGGGTCACAAAGGAAGCTTCGTCTACCACCCCATCCTCAGAAATTACCGTACTGCCTGTTTTTCCATCTGCTGCCCTATTTTCTTCATGCTGATAGCTTCTTAAACCGATAGAAATCTTAACATGGAGAACTGAAAAAAATAGGCAGACCATACTTATTACAATAAGCACAATGACAGTTGCTATTCCTGCTTTTTTCATACTCTACCTGCCTTTTCATTTATCTTGTAATTTCATCATTCTGGCAGACAAGATTTACAGCTTCCACATCCGCGATTTCAAACAACATGTTTTTAATATCCCTGCCCTGATTTTTTTTCTTACATTTTTTTAAGGCAGCTGCCGATACCTCAAACATCAGTTCCACACCATTTCTGTCCTCATTGTACACACGCATACAGGCTTTCTTATCAAAATACTGATACACCACCTGTTCTGCTCCCTGAACTCCTGCTTTTCCCCGGACAATCAAAAGATAGCGGTCATTATTTCTCACATTTCCTAAAAAAATCATGGCAACAAAAATAAAGCCGCAGCCTACTCCTGCCACAATATAATCTCCTATCCCACAGCAGATTCCTACTGCAATACACCAGAATATGTAAGCCGTATCCCTGGAATCTTTAACGGCAGTACGAAAACGTACAATGGACAAGGCACCTACCATTCCTAAAGACAATGCCACATTATTTCCAATGACACACATTACCAGGGTCGTTACCAGAGTCAGCATCACCAATGATACATTAAATTTTGCACTATAGACGCTGGAGGCATGGGAAAAACGATAAGAAACAAATATAATCCCTCCCATAATAACTGCCACAATAAAACAAATAACGATTTCTGTTGTAGATAAGGTTCCGCTCTGGGTTACTACATACTGATACAATTCTTCCCGCATACACATTCTCACTTTCTTTTTCTATCCAAATTTTCTGGCGGCTATATATTTACTATAAGAGCCTTCTGTTACATCTAAAAATCCTATTATATCCTTAACGTAGCTTAATAAAAAATGATTGTATTTTACTTCCATAATCACCTGATTTACAGATTCCGCAGGCTGAAAACTTTTTTTTGAAGCTTGGAACAAATCCAGATTTCCCTCCGAAGTCACAATTTCACTGTCAAAGGTAATCCGGATATTATTGGAAGGAACGACTAATGCCCTTCGTTGATATTCCACAATACATTTTGGCCGATAAACTTCTTTTTTTAAAATACCATATATCTGTTTTGCCACAGGTTCTTCTTTTTCCCATAAAAAATCTGCCCTTCCATTTTGAAGTTCACAGGCTTCTTCTTTTGATATTATAAGAGAGTGCTTTTTCTGGTTCTCTCCATTTTTTTGTTTCAGTTCCAGTTTGACATTTTTGGTCTTTGTGTCATAAATACGAAGGCGTATTTTTTTTCTGTCTCTGATTCCTTCCAGCTTCTCTAAATAATCATCATTATAATAAGAATCAAAATACAAAGAACGTACCCTGTATGGCACATACCCATTTATCTCATCTCCGGGCAAAATCTGTCTTAAATTTTTCCATAGTTTTCCTGCTTCCATCAGGGAAAGAATATACTTCTTTTCCACCCGGCTTACCTCTATTTTTTCTTCCATAGGCTACTCTCCCTGCTTCTCTATATTTTCCTTATAAAAGGGTAATCCTTCCTCGGTAAAATTATCAATTGCCAATGCCACAAAAATATAATCATAATTTCCTTCTTCTACAATTTTTTCCACAGAGGCCGAGGTCATATGTATACTCCATACCAAATCGACCTGACTACACATAGGTGCCAGAAAAACAGCCAGCGGAGAAGAATAGGAATCTCGGATAAATAAGATTTTTACACCTTCTGAATTTAATTCATTGGTTATCTGGTCTGTCAGACAGATTCCCTGTAAATAGCTGTTATTTAATTCTCTTTCGTATACATCTTCGTATTGCAGATATTTCTGATTTATCAGTGTATTTAACACATCCCCCTTCTTTCTTCCGGTTTCCCCATTCCGATATTTGTAGGTATAAGTATATTCTGAATTTTCTTTCGGATAAATATAGGTATAATCATCCAATCCGGCATACAGGACACCTGTTTCACGTCCTTGGGAACCTAAATAGATTTCTTTATACTCTTCCACCTGATAATTGGCAAGATTCCTATAATATCCGTCGGGGTCTAAGACTACGCCGTCCTTTTCTTCCAAATACTCCAGTAAACTTCCCATGGCTTCAAAGGCTGTGGAATTGATCCAATGATGATCTGTTTTATAAAAAATGTCTTCCATGGTTTTTCCTTCTTCCACATAGATTTTGCGATAATCAAGATAATCCACATTGTAGCGACGCATATGTAAAAGCACCTCATCTGCAAAATCGTTCATATCATTGTAAGGTATCCCATAATATCCTTTGGACCATTGCTGATTATATTTGGTAGGATACATAAGACACATTACCTTAGTTCCCTTTTCTTCTGTCACATCTTTCAGCCTCCGTACCCGCAAAGCCAATTCTCTTGCATCCACCTGTGAAAAATTCCAAAACCGCCCGGAATATAAAAATCCGCTTTTATCCCTTACATATTTAAAATTATTCTCTTCATTTTTTAATAAAATCTTATTCACTGCCCCATACATTTCATTCCAAATATGACCTCCCCATAGATTTTCCGTCAAAATGCCATCCGCTTTTTGAGGAAATTCCTGCAGTTCTTCCCTATTTTCAGGAACCCCCAGCTCCTTAAAATAATAATTTAATTTTCCTTTCTGCTCCTTTAAATTTACAAGAGAAAATCCTATCAAAAAACTTAAAAATAACCCTGCAAACACCTGTTTATATTTTTTTACTTCCATTTAAATCCACCTGCTAAAAATTAAAATAAATAAAGGGATTATAGCCGCCCTTTGCCAATATGGATACACACAATACAAAACAGGCTGACATCCCCAGAATATAACAGACATGATATATCTTCCTTATTCTCGGTGCCTGCCATCGCTTTTCTAAGAAAAATTCTACATACTGACGTAAGGGTAAGGTAAACATAATGGCAAACATAAACACAAGTCCATATTCTTTTAAAAACATGACTGCCATATCACTATAGAAACCGTTATGATACAAGCCGAATAAGGCTGACATGTATACAAATAATTGTTTGCTTCCTTCGCATCTAAAAATTACCATGGCAATGACAACCACAAACAACATATAAAAACGCCTTAATCCGTCGTGTCCTTCTATCCTTTCCATCTGAATCACATTTTCAAAAATAATAAAAAGGAAAAAATACATTCCCCACCAGATATAATTCCATGCTGCACCATGCCAGATTCCCGTAAGCAGCCATACAAGGAATAAATTAAACGCCATTTTTTCATTCCCCTTTCCTGCTCCTCCCAAAGGTTTATATACATATTGGTTAAACCATGATGCCAGGGAAATATGCCATTTTGCCATAAATTCCCGCACTGACTTTGCGGTAAAAGGATAACGGAAATTTTCCGGGAAAGTAAACCCAAAGATTTTCCCAAGACCAATTGCCATATCCGAATAAGAACTGAAATCATAATATAATTGCAGAGTATAGGCGATAGCTCCCAACCATCCCAACATTATCGGCACTTTTATATCCGTACTTCCATTCTGGGTCAGCTCAAATATATGGTCTGCCACAATTGCCAGTTGATTTGCCAAAAGAATCTTCTTAAAAAGTCCTTCTGTAAAACGGCAGACACCTTCGCTCACTTGTTTCCATGAAGTTTTTCTTTCATAAATCTGTTTTTCCATTGAGGTGTAACGAACAATGGGGCCAGCCACCAATTGAGGGAAAAAAGCAATATATAACCCCAAATTTAAAAGATTTTTTTGTACCTTTACCTTTCCTGTATAAACATCCATCAAATAAGACAATGCCTGAAAGGTAAAAAAAGAAATCCCTATAGGTAGTTTTATTTCAGGATTTACAAGAAGCTCTTCCTCCAACAGTATATTAATGGTCTCTGTAATAAAACCGGTATATTTAAATATGCCAAGCATCCCCAGATTACAGATACATCCTGCTATCAGACATATCCTCTTAAAACACGAATTCTTTTTCAAAAGTTCCAGCAGAAGTCCTATGCCCCAATTTACCAAAATAGAGCCTGCCATAAGAAGTACATATACCGGTTCTCCCCAGGCATAAAAGAAAATGCTTGCTGCCAAAAGCCACAAATTCTGTATTTTAGTAGAAAATTTCAGCACATAATACACTACAAAGACCACTGGAAAAAAATAAAATAAAAAGGTAATACTGGAAAAAACCATTTCTTTTTCTCCTTCACTTTTCTTTGTCCTTGAGCCATAATATACATATTCTTCTTTTTGCTTCCATATGCCTTAAATTTTATAAGGACAGGCTGACAAAAGCCAAAAAACTGTTGCATAAAAAATCACTTTTTTAAAGCAAATTTTCATACAACAGTCTCCTTTAGGACACAGGTATCGGTCAAAACTTCATGAAATTCTTTTGATAAATTCTTTGTAAAAACAGACACATTCTCCCACATTATCTACCTTGATATGCTCATTGGCTCCATGAATGGAGGCATATTGCTCTTTGTCAAGGTCAATGGGTGCAAACCGTAAAATACTGTCTGCCAGCCCGGTAAAATGTCTTGCATCTGTTCCCGCAGTTAATAAGAAAGGTGCTACAATGACATCCGGGAAATGGTCGTTTAAAACTGACTTTAAAACCTTATAAGGCTTCTTTTCAAAGTCTGTGGGTTCACAATAATCTCGAAGCTCTTCTTTTATTTCCACTCCATATTTTGTTCCAATTTTTCTTATCTTCTCCAGACCCTTTTGTAAATCCTCTTCCCGAACACATCTTAAAAACATGATTGCTTCTGCTTCCTTTGCTTTTACCTGCACATTTTCTTTGCTTCCGGCAAACATGGTGGTAAAAGAAATTTCCGTAGACAGCATGGCACCTGTCTGAGGAATCCGAATCATAATCTGCTTAATCAGAGGAGAAAAAAGCCGGAAATTTCCAAATAACAGGTTGAAGGGAAAGGACATATATGGAGCATGCTCCGTAAAAGTTGCTTTTACTTCTTTCGAAAAACTTCCCTTGTAAATCTTTTTTCTACTTACTTCATCCATAAAGCGGCTCATACGAAGCAGGGCATTATCCTTATTGGGATTTAATCCTCCATGCCCCTTCGTTGTCAGCTTTGTTTCACACCGATACACGTGACGGCTTTTTTCATGTACCGCAACCATGGCACTTTTTTGTGCAACTCCCGGTATCATTCCTGTGGTAATGGCACCGCCCTCATCTAAAACTGCTTCAAACCGGATTCCTTCTTTTCTAAAATATTCTGTGGCAAATACCATACCATCCCCACACATTTCTTCATTATTAGAAGAACCGATGTAAAGGTTAAGACCCGAAAAATCATACCCTTCCTCCAGCTTTTCCTTCCACCACATACACAAAACATCCACTGCCAAATTTTTCATTGTACAGGGCAAAGAAAATCAACGAAAGCAGACTGAAAATTCCTGCATAAACTCCCGTAAGCTTTACTCCCGTAAGCCCCACGACTTTTCCGGCTGTCTGATAAATGCTTTTCATAACATATTTTTCTTCCTGCTCTTGTTCTTTCAGATTTTAGCATTTTCATACATTTTACGCAACCGTAATCCTATGCTGTCAGCATTCTCTTTCGAGACCTTTTTAACGATACAGCAGAATTCACTTTATGTTACGTTCTGCATGATTGTTCGCACCTTTTATCAAGGTTACTTTATCCACTCGCTGGACACACCGCATTAAAATAGGCAGCTAACAAAATAGCTGCCTACCCGCCAATGGAATATTTGGATTCAGGCACTACCCAAGCCTTCCTACGGTCTATAATTAGATTATCACATACCACTTCCTCTGGAAGTTGCAAATGGAATGCCTACATACAAAAAGGTCAAGGAAAATCCTCGACCTTCTTGGGAAAAATATTTTCTATAAACCTAACTTCTGTCTGTAATAAAATGCATTTGCTTCAATTTCATCGACAGTATCGGGAAACTGTCGCCCAAGCTCTGTATTACTTATTTTTACAATAGCATCCTGTACACTCATTTGTTTTGCTGCTAATGCCTGTCTGATGTATTCTCTCACATGCCAATATTGCTGACCGTCTTTAATAAGCTTTGGTCTGAATCCCGATTCTTTTAACTTTGTTACTCCACGTTTTGTTTTTTTGGCAAACGCAACCCAAAAATAAATGCATGCAAATATCGTAAAGATTGCTACCGCAGTCTCCGGTGCATCTCCACTGCTTCCCGCACTTATCATAATGAAAACAAAAAGAAGTAAAAAAGCAATCCAGAATACCTTATGTCTTTTGAAAAAATTTTCTTTTTCTCTTACTTCATCTTTTGGGAATGGATAATTTCTGGTTTGTAACATCCCCCTCACCATAATATCCTTTAAGTCCTGTCTTACCACCGGGTCAAAGCTCTCAGAACGTAATTTATCATATGCTCCCTTTTCTGCAGCATTAAAAAAATCTTCTGCCGCCTGAAATCCCGTTTGGGCTGCAAGATTTCCCAGTGTTGCTCCTGCACCAATATTAAAAGAATCTCCAAATAAACCCATTGTTATTCTCCCTCCAATTTTATCCTTTATTCATATCGTGACATTACTTCTTCCCTGAACAGTTCATTCTTTTCATCGTTGCTTAAATCTATTGAAATATATTTACTGTCAAATGAGGTATCGATATCCATTGCCTCTCTTGTTAGAAAACTACCGCTTTTTGACAACGCAATACAGTTATATGTAGTATCGTAAATAACTTCTTCCCTTGTTAAACCTAATGCAAAATTTAAAGAATCATATGAAGATACTATATCTTCTGAATAAATGGAATCCTTTAATGTCGCATAAATTAAAGATTCACTCAGCACGTTATTTCCACTGGAATCTGTTTCGACAACAAATGTAAATGGTAAATCGTAGAATGGTCCTTTATAAGACATTTCTTCTTTTTTTAACTTTACTGCTTCTGCCGCTTTTTTGAAAGCCTCTAAAGTATTTGTATAATACTCGCCTTGTTGTGTCCAAAAACTTTCCTCTATTTTCTTTTCCATTTCAGTGCCATATTCTTCTCCAGCTGCATTTTCTTCCATGCCACAACAATAATATAACATCATATCCAGCACTTCATCTGTTATATTATTGTTTAAAATATCTTTCACTATATTATAATTCAAATCAAAAAGCCACACAGGCGAGTACTCATCATATTCACATTCTGTAGTTACTACTTCTAATGCGTACCATCCTAAAGAATCTTCTTTTTCCATCACATAGTTTTCAGCATAAGAAGTCTTAACCGTTTCCAACTCATCCCAAATTTCCTTATCGGACATCTTCGAGAAATCCCCCATTGTTAGTCCAAATTCTTCACCCGGAATAATCGTTACTTTCCCATTGTCAAAGAAGAATATATTTTTCGGTGTTTCTGATTTATCAACCGTTTCCACCGTATAACCGATAACCTTTTCTTCACTTAAGCATTCGCTCAATATTTCAGATTTTGCACCTGTAATTTTGCTTAACACTCCTGCTGAACTATTATCAGACTCCTTGTTTACAGCTTCTTTCTCGGAACTTTCTCCACAACCGCCTAATAGCAAAGCAGTGGAAAAAGCAAGCATTAATAATGTTGCTATTCGTTTTTTCACTTTCCTACCTCATCTTTCTATTTTTAACTATATAGGCATATATTAGCCTATGTAGTTTATGTCATAATAGCACAACTGCTCATACAATTCAAGTATTAATATATTACATAGGCAGGTGAAAATAAGATGGACTATTACAAAATAGGACAGCGTATACGCAAATTTAGAAAAGCTAATAACCTTTCCCAGGAACAGCTCGCAGAAAAAGTACAAATTTCAGTAACACATATGAGTCATATCGAAACAGGCAATACAAAATTAAGTCTGCCTGTTTTTATTGATATTGCAAATGCCTTGTCAGTACAGACAGATGAACTTTTGCACGATATCCCGTGCATCACTAAAACAAACCTGAAACAGGAAATAAACGAAATTCTTGATTCCTGTTCCATGCATGATATGTATATTTTGCTTGATGTACTGCGTTCTGTAAAAATTTCTTTAGATAAATACAGTGAATCAGATTCTGAAAAATAAACGATAGAAATTAAGGGGATATTCCAAATGTACAATTGGAATATCCCCCTAAGCAAATTTTTTATAGCAATCATTTTTATCAAAGAACAAATATAATTTAACCCCAACACCTTACTTCCACGCCTTAATGCTCCATAACATGTTTAGATTAAATTGCTAGGAATAAAACAATTATCCCCATCAATCGGTATCGGTTCTTCGCACATACAAATAATTCCGCCATTCCCCCGGTTCAAGGAAGCCTTGTCAATTACACTGTACTTTTTAACCTCACGACGGTCAGGTGCAGCACTCTTTTTAATTTCCAATGGATGAATCACATTGTTTTCTTCAACAAATACATCAATCTTCTTTGCATTTGAATCACGAAAATAAGTGATATTTACCTTAGATTTAGCATAAGCATAATTCTTTACCAACTCCATCACTACATAGTTTTCATAGTAATGACCGCTTGCAGCTCCATTTCGCAGTGTGTCCGCTGTCAGCCACATGGAAAGGTAAGCACAAAGTCCGGTGTCACAGAAGTAAAGCTTCGGTGTTTTACTTAGCCTTTTCAACTCATTATTTGAATATGGTGCAAGCAGATAGACAATGTGAAGTCCTTCAAGTACTTTCAACCATTCCTTGGCGGTGCTCGGCGCAATATCTGCCGATTCCGCTAAAGTTGAATAATTGACCTGCTCCGAAACAAGAGAAGCACAGCCTATAAGAAATTTGCGGAAACGAACGGTGTCCGTGATACCACCGGCTTCTGTTACATCTCGCATCAGATAGGTATCGATGTAGGAATTAAAGTACTCCTGCCGAAGCTCTTCGTCAACGCCCTGCACCTGTGGCATACCACCCTCCCAAATGTGGTTAAATACCTCTACCACATTGTTTTTGGGACTCTTTCGCTGTCTTGCCTGCAAAGAAGCAAGTGAAAAATCCAAATCCGTATCAAACACTAAGCCTGCTTTTTCTCTTGCAGACAGACCATACAGTTCCAATATTCCGATTCTTCCGGCAAGTGTCTCACGCACCTGCTCCATCATTTTGTACTGTTGTGAACCAGTCAGCCAGATAAGACCTTTTTCGTCACTTTCATCACAAATCACTTTGATTTGCTCAAACAGTTCTGGTGCTTTCTGTACCTCATCAATAAGAATAGGTAGCTTATAAGTCTGAAAAAAAAGCACCGGGTCAGATTGTGCAAGCTCTCTTACCATTACATTATCCATCGTGACATAAGTTCTGTCATCAGAAGCCAAATGCTTTAACATCGTGGTTTTTCCGACCTGTCTTGCACCTGTCACAAGAATAACCTTGAAAAAATTATTGAGTTTTAAGAACTTACGTTCAAGTTCTCGTGTAATATATGACATAATGCACCTCCAGTTTTATTTTTATGAAAATCTATGATTAATCGAATTTAATCATATTTTTTTCATTTCGTCAAGAGATTATACCTAAAAAAGGTCAAGAAAAAAGGACTATTCTGGTCTGGATTCTGCAATCATGATTGTAAGTGCCACTAATGTAGAATCTTCTATCTTCTTTCTTCCGTCTACAAACAATGCAGCATTTTTATCTAAGAAATAGAGGAACATTGTCGTAGCAATCCAATAAATCCAAAGCATTGCTGTATTTTTCAATCACTGATAATACCTGTTTACTGTCCAGTTCGTTTTCTGTTCGCTTCATAATCCGTATCACTTCTCCCAACTGCTTGATACGATTATCATTCACTGCATAACCTTTCAATATGTATTGTTTTAACACTGAATTTGCCCAGCGGCGAAATT
>CAZDAT010000005.1:0-24482 GCA_964503695.1 uncultured Lachnospiraceae bacterium | reverse complement strand
TTTCCTTATGATTTTTCCCGGAAAACGTAACTCACTGTACATTGAGTTACATTTTCCTTGACAATGATAATATCGGCACAAAATAAAAATACTTTATAGCCAGTTTAATAAAAAATAAAAACTAATATAAATTTAACAAAATACTCTAATGTGATAAGATTCTCACAATTACGTAATTGTGAGAAAATATACGTATTTAAAACAAAAAATGATATAAGAAAGAATAAAAAAGTACTGTTTTTTGAAAGATTAATTTTCGAAACAGTGCTCTTTTTTTGCCAAAATGTAACTCAATGTACATGGAGTTACATTTTTCTTTTTTTGCTCTTTCAGTAGGGTCCCGGAAAGCCTGTAAATTCAAGGCTTATAAGAATTGTGTCAAAATTGTTTGAACTTTTGGGATTTTGATAAGAATATTATGTAAACCATTTTTCTTTTTACGTAATCGTTTTTCAAAATTGTTTATGTTTTTCCGATATTTTTGCATTATGAAAAAGAGTTTTTACAGTGTAACCAACAAAATCATAGCCATAGATGTAATTTCCCATTCAAAGCATATATTACGTCTCTGATGAATTAAGCCCCTCAAATAAAAAAATATGTTATCAGACAGTATCAAACTAATCTGATAAAGAAATCACACAGCATAAACAAAAACCAAATCCCTGTTTCCTTACTTATCCACTCTCTTTTTTTCACAAAAAAAGACCATATCTTCTGTCCTTTACATTTGACAAAGATACGGTCTCTTAATTTCCTGCATATATTTTTTATCTTAAAAATCCATTGATAATCTGTTCCTCAGCTTCACTTTCCGTAAGGCCAAGGGTCATTAATTTTATAATCTGCTCTCCTGCAATTTTTCCGATGGCGGCTTCATGAATCAGAGAAGCTTCCGTACTGTTGGCACTGATTTCCGGCACTGCACGTATGGCGGCATTGTCCATAATAATGGCATCGCATTCCGTATGTCCGTTGCAGGAGGCATTGCCGGACATTTTGGAAATAAATAACTGGGTGGATTCTTCTCTTGCCACTGCATGGGAGACAATATGTGCTCCACTGCCTTCTCCGTTTAATTCTACCTCAAAGATGCTGTCTGCATTCTGCTTTCCATGAGTCATCAGCCTTTCCGTTACCACAAAGGTTGCTCCTTCACTTAAATCTGCTTTTGTGATACGTCTGGTGGAATCGATTCCCTTAATCTGCACGCTTTCCATCTCCATATAGGCATTCTTTGCCAGATGGACAATGGTCTGGGGATTCATGATTCGTTTGCCGTTTCCGTCACCTTTTCCATAATGTTTTTCAACATAGCGGACTCTGGCACCCTCCTCTAAGAAAAACTGATGGATTCCATCATGTTTACTGTCTTCCTTTCCGCCATTATGAATACCGCAGCCTGCAATAATGGTTACATCTGCATTTTTTCCCACGTAAAAATCATTATAAACGGATTCCTTCAGTCCCGCCTCACTTATGATAACGGGAATATGCACACTTTCTTTTCTGGTTTCCGGTTTGATGATGATATCAATCCCGTTTTTATCTTTTTTGGTCACAATTTCAATATGCTCCGTACTGTTACGGCCTGCACTTGTCCCATTTGCACGAATATTATATGCTCCAGCAGGAATTTCATGGAGCCCTGCTACCTGTTCCAGCAGTTCTTTTTGTATTGCATCCATAAGTTTCCTCCTTCTATCTGTAAAATCTGCAGCCTGCCTGTTCGTCAGCACCTAAAAGCTGGGGCAAAATATCTTCCCTTTTTCCCTGTTCTTTCACTTCGCCCCCGGCAATCACTACAATTTCATCTGCAATATTTAAAATTCTTTCCTGATGGGAAATAATCAGAATAGAACCATGAAGCTCCTGTTTCATATCTTCAAATACCTGAATCAGATTTTTAAAACTCCATAAATCAATTCCGGCTTCCGGCTCGTCAAATATGGAAATGGGAGCACTTCTTGCCAGACTGATGGCAATCTCAATTCTTTTCAGTTCTCCGCCGGACAGACTTCCATCCACGTCACGATGAATATAATCCCTTGCACACAGACCAACTTTGGATAAATACTCACACGCTCCTGCCGCAGACATATCTTTTCCGGCTCCCAGCCGGATTAAATCCAGTACTTTAATTCCTTTAAAACGAACCGGCTGCTGAAAAGCAAAGCTGATTCCCTTTCTGGCTCTCTCCGTAATGGAGCAGTCCGTAATATCTTCTCCGTTTAAAAAAATCTGTCCGCCGTTTATTTTCTGGATTCCGGAAATCACACGTGCCAGAGTAGACTTACCGCCGCCGTTTGGTCCGGTCACAACTACAAATTTATTATCCGGCAATATGAGATTTACCCCTTTTAATATTTCTTTATTTTTTTCATTATCCTGTACCGTACAGGAAACATTTTTTAATTCAAGCATTTTTTATTAACATCCTTCTTGTTACCCGCCATTGCTGCAATGGCTTTCCGGTTTTTTTTAGCTGTTTAAATATGCCACCTGTTCTTTCGTCAGGGTATCAATTTCTTTTCCCATAAAGGCTAATTTTCTGGCTGCCACATCTTTATCCACTTCTTTTGGAACATCCTGAATCATTGCATCCATTTTTCCTGCATTTTCCACTATATATTTTGCAGATAATGCCTGAATGGCAAAGCTCATGTCCATGATTTCTGCCGGATGACCATCCCCTGCCGCAAGATTTACAAGTCTGCCTTCGGCAAGAACAAATACCCAGTGTCCCTCCGGCATCTTATAGCCCATAATATTCTTACGCATTTCTTTAGTTTCCACGGCTATTTCTCTTAAAGCCGCCACATTAATTTCACAGTCGAAATGTCCTGCATTACAAAGAATTGCACCATCCTTCATTACGGCAAAATCATCAGTATCAATAACCTTGTCACAGCCCGTAACGGTTATGAAGAAATCTCCAATTTTTGCCGCCGCGTTCATGGGCATTACTTCAAATCCATCCATAACGGCTTCAATCGCCTTAACAGGGTCTACTTCTGTTACGATGACTTTTGCACCCAGACCCTTGGCACGCATGGCAACGCCTTTCCCGCACCATCCATAACCTGCTACCACTACATTTTTCCCTGCAACAATAAGATTGGTTGTACGGCAGATTCCGTCCCATACGGACTGTCCGGTACCATAACGGTTATCAAACAGGTGCTTACAATCTGCATTATTGACACGCACCATGGGGAATTTCAGCTTTCCTGCCCTGTCCATGGCTTCCAGACGGATAATTCCTGTTGTAGTTTCTTCACAGCCGCCAAGTACGCCGGGAATCAAATCAACATATTCTGTATGCATCATGTGAACCAAATCACCCCCGTCATCAATAATGATATTGGGACCAACCTCCAGTACGCGTCTGATATGGTTAAAATATTCTTCCGTAGTGGCATTATACCATGCATAAACGTTTAATCCTGCTGCCACCAGAGCCGCTGCTATATCATCCTGTGTGGACAAAGGATTGGAGCCTGTCACATACATTTCGGCTCCCCCTGCCGCCAGCACCTTACAAAGATAAGCTGTTTTTGCTTCCAGATGCACGGAAAGGGCAATTTTTTTCCCTGAAAAAGGTTTTGTCTTACTAAATTCTTCCTCCAGCATTCTTAAAAGGTCACAGTTTCTTTTTACCCATTCGATTTTCTTTTCGCCGGATTCGGCAAGGTTCATGTCTCTGATTTCGCTACTCATTGGTATCCTCCACTCTGTTTCTTTTTTCTCCTGCCATAAAGGCTTCGATATTTTTATAAACTTCCTCAAGACAGCGTTTTCGTGCCTCTACACTTGCCCATGCCATATGAGGAGTAATTAATAATTTACGGCTGTCCTTTATTTTTCCCAAAGGATTATTCTTCTCCATAGGCTCCACGCCTAACACGTCAAGCCCGGCACCTGCAATAATCCCCTCTTCCAGTGCCTTATACAAATCTTCGTCATTTACCACAGGTCCCCTTGCCACATTTATCAGTATGGCGGTGGACTTCATTTTTCTTAAAGTGTCTTTATTTATCAGATTTCTTGTCCTGTCAGACAACGGACAATGGATGGATAATACATCTGCTTCTTTTAAAAGAGTGTCTAAATCCACCCTTTTGTATGTCTCATCGTCATGTGTGCCGGAAGCGGAATAATAAAGAACCCTGCAACCAAAGGCTGTTGCAATTTCTGCCACCTTTTTTCCAATGTTTCCAAGCCCGATGATTCCCCAGGTTTTTCCTTCCAGTTCATGATATTTTTCATCAAAATTCGAAAATCCAAGCTGGTTACTGTAGGCACCAGACTTCACATAATTATCATAATACCCAATTTTTTCCAAAACATACAGTGCCAGTGCAAAAGTATGCTGGGCTACGGCGGGAGTGGAATAATTTCTTACATTGGTTACCGCAATCCTTCTTTGTCTGGCATATTCCAAATCTATGTTATCATAGCCGGTAGCGGTCACACACAAAAGCCGTACCTTTAAGGCATCCTTTAACAAATCCTCATCCAGTCTGGTTTTATTAAAAATTACCACATCGGCGTCCTTAATCCATTCCCTGCATGACTGCCTGTCCGCTACATCATGGGCTTCAAATTCTCCTAAATTTGCAAAAACAGACACATCCATATCCATTCCAATGCTGTTTCTGTCCAACATCACGATTTTCATGTCATTGCCCTTCCATCTGCTTTTACCGCATATGACGATTTAAGACCTTGTAAAAATCGTCTCCGGCAAGCTTTACTTTTCTTTTAAATATACCGCAAAAATTATAACACGCAAAAAGCAGGTATGGCAACCTTTTCAAAAAGTAACCCGCCTGCTTTTTTATTTATGCTAAAATTTCCCTGATGACATCTTTAAGTCCGGCATCCTGCGTCTTGCCAAAGATGGGATTCAAATTTTCTCTTTTCTCTTTTTCCCTGGTTTCCTGATAAGCCTTTGCCTGTCCGTTTTCCAGAAAATTGGTTAAATTGGTATGGATTATTTTTTTCTTCCCATCGATATCCATAATACCGGACAGGGAAAAATGCAGATACACGCCTAAAATACTGATAATGTAAAAAGGAAGTATCTGTCCCAGTGTTTTTCCGTCTATAATGCCTTTGCACGCACCCATGCCTGCCAGAAATATCATTCCCAGTATTAACTGCCCCGAAAGATGCTTTAAATGGGTAATTTTATATTTTCCCAGGGAAATCTGTTCTATTTTTTTATCAAGGAATGCAGAAAGATTCGTTATCTGATTCTTTTCTTTTATGTATTCTTCTATCCATTCTCTTAAAAGCTTTGGCATATTTTCCTCCAGTGTCTCCGATTCTTTTAAAATCTTCATCATATGCACCGTAATCAGCACCTGACATAAGACGCTTGACAGCATAACTGCAAAAATGCCTATGAAAAGCACTCCATATTCTGTCCAGATTTCTCTCATATTCTTTTTTCCTTCCTTTCCTGTTTTTAGGTTTTTGTTCCGTTTAAAGTATAAATAAAAACCGGAAAACATACAATATTTCCATAACTGTAATTTATCGTAATTATTTTTACTTTTTCTCTTCTTTTTCCCATCGTTCTTTAAAAAAGAACACTGGAAAGAACCTTTGCTTTCTGCTATACTACCTGTATTAAGCAGAAAAGAGGATTGTATTATGAAATATAAAACACAAGGTGTATGTTCAAGTCTTATTGATATTGAGATGGATGGCAACGTAATTAAATCAGTACAGTTTACCGGAGGCTGCAACGGCAATTTACAGGGAATCGGTGCCCTGGTAAAGGATATGACTGCCGAAGAAGCCATTAAACGTTTAAAGGGAATCCGCTGCGGATTTAAAAACACATCCTGCCCTGACCAGCTGGCACAGGCCCTGGAGGGTATACTGGCAAATAACTAATTTTGGCAGTTTGTTTAGGAGACATTATATGAACAAAAAAATAGTATTTACCGGCGGCGGAACCGCAGGACACGTAACCCCGAATATTGCACTTCTTCCTTTTTTGGAAAAAGAAGGATTTGATGCTTATTACATCGGTTCCTATAACGGTATCGAAAAACGGCTGATTGAGGATTTTAACATTCCCTATTTCGGGATTTCCACCGGAAAATTACGCCGTTACTTTGATTTAAAAAATTTATCAGACCCTTTTCGTGTTATCAAAGGATATTCGCAGGCTTTAAATATTCTAAAAGAATTAAAACCTGACATTGTATTTTCCAAAGGCGGTTTTGTCTCCGTTCCGGTAGTTCGTGCCGCCGCAAAGTTAAAAATACCATGTATTATCCATGAATCGGATATCACACCGGGACTGGCCAACAAATTATGTATTCCGGCTGCCACAAAGGTCTGCTGCAATTTCCCGGAAACCATAAAATATATTCCTGCCGGGAAAGCCATTCTTACAGGCTCTCCCATCCGTACGGAATTAACCCGCGGAAGCCGGCTTGCAGCCCTGCAGTTATGCAGCTTTACGGCAAACAAGCCTGTGGTTATGATTATCGGCGGTTCCCAGGGGGCTGCCAGTGTTAATGTTATGGTCCGGGAAGCTTTACCAAAATTATTAGAAGATTTCCAGGTAGTTCATATCTGTGGAAAAGACAAAGTGGACAATTTAATGCTTACCATTCCCGGCTATAAGCAGTTTGAGTATTTAAAATCTGAATTAAAGGATGTTTTTGCCATGGCAGATGTGGTAGTTTCCAGGGCAGGGGCAAATGCCATCTGTGAGCTTCTGGCACTCAAAAAGCCGAACCTCTTAATTCCCTTACAGTCAGGAAGCAGGGGAGACCAGATTCTAAATGCCCATTCTTTTGAAGAACAGGGCTTCAGCATGGTAGTACGGGAGGATTTCATCGACTGCGATATTCTGACAGAAAAGATACATGAATTATATGACAACCGGGAAAGTTATATTGAAAAAATGAACCAGAGCAGTCAGACAAATTCCATTCCCAGGATTCTTGAGCTGATTAAGGAATATAGTTTATAAGCCTTCTTTAAATAATTTATGTAAAATAAAGGGGCTGTCACATTAAGATTTAACTACTAAAAATAACAGCATTATATACAAATAACACTCCATTTCACTACGTTCAAAAGTCGTTTTATTTGTATATAATGCTGATTTTCAAAAGTTAATTTTCTTAATTTGACAGTCTCTTTTATTTTAATATGTTATAAATATTATCCAGTTCTTCGGCAGTAGGATTTGTAGGGTTCCATCCAATTACCTGTCCGTCATCCTTAAAGCGGGGGATGATATGCATATGAAAATGAAATACTGTCTGTCCTGCCGTTTCTTCATTATTCTGCACCAGATTTATTCCATCACAGTGTAATCTTTCCTGCATCTTAAGTGCTGTTTTTTTCGCCATTTTTAAAACTTCGGATGCACAGTCCTCCGGTAAATCATACAGATTTCTGTAATGTTCTTTTGGCAGGATTAAGGCATGACCCTTTGTTGCCGGTCCCATATCCAGTACAACCCGGAACCACTCATTCTCATCTATGGTTCTGGAGGGAATCTCTCCGTTTGCTATTTTACAAAAAATACAATTATCCTCTTTCATCTCTGTCTCTCACTTTCTTTTTATTATCCGAATTTAAACACCTGGTCTAAAGCTGTTAAAATTCTGAAATCACCCTTCATCGTCATTTCCCCAGCCATAAAAGCTCTCTGGAAAGACATTCTGCCTGCCACAATTCCATTTAAGACTTCCTCACTAATCTGAATGACAACATCAGACTTTTCCTGCTCTCCATAATACACATCTAATTTTTCTGCATCCACGTCTACTATAAGCGGATTTTCCTGACCTTTGATTATGAATTTATAGTGTGCTTTAAAATCGGGGCGTGGCTGGAAGCTTTTTCTGAAATCATTTAAATAAGGCATCTGAACCAGGGTATCTGTATTTTTCATCATGCCCCGGAACATACTTGCCAGTTCCTGCAAATCTTCTTTCTGTCTCTGTACGTAATCCTCATCAGAAGCATACTGCGAGAGCTGTTCTGTCTCCTGCGGGGTCAGATTAATGTTTTTGGAAACTGCAATTTTTTGTTTGACTGCCTGATTGCTGGCAGGAAAGCTTAACAGCTTCTGATTGATACTTCTATAAATATTTTCCGCTTTTTTTTCTATCAGCTCTGTATAGGCTTCATCCATTTCCAATGTTGCAGAATCTGCAATATAGCCGCACAGCCCTGTACAGGGTAAACCGCCTAAGATTTCCCATGCAGAACGAAGATTTAATTTTGCTTCTCTTTCACCATATGTAGTAGACATTACCACAGGGCTCATATAAATCTCTGCAATTCTTTCCTTATCTCCATACAGCCAGCAGGCATCTAAAAACTGCTGCATGTAACCGCCAATCCCATACCATTCCACGGTGGTTGCAAGGATAATGCCATCTGCATCCTTTAAGGTCTGCGGCAATGTTGTAATAGAGTTCTTTAAATCATACAAATGATAGCGGTCTACACGTACATTTAATTCTTCCAATACCGCCTGCATCTTATTGATGACATATAAAGTAGGGTCATCCAAAAGGCCTCTTCCGCCATAATAGATATTTATCTTCACTTTTTTGCTCCCTTCGGCATCGCTTTTTCTGTTTCTTCGTTTCCTGTTTCCACTCACAAAAATCGCACTTCGTGCTTTCCGATTTGCTTTGCAAATCTTTTTGTTCGTTAATAGCACCCGAAAAACAAATGATGCCCTTGGCATCGCTTTTTCTGTTTCTTCGTTTCCTGTTTCCACTCACAAAACCGCACTTCGTGCTTTTTGATTTGCTTCGCAAATCTTTTTGTTCGTTAATAGCACCTGAAAAACAAATGATGCCCTTGGCATCGCTTGTTTTTCTCTGGTGCTATTACATTATACAACAAGTATCCTGACTTTACCAATGAGGATTTCATCATTTTTTGCAATTTCCATGATTTCATTGTTTTTTATGGGGAGTCCGTTTAAACGGGTTCCGTTGGTGGAGTTTAAATCCATAATGGATATGTGGTTTTCTTTTTTTATAAACTGGCAGTGCAGGCGGCTTACGGAGGGGTCTTTAATTACAATATCTGCTTCTTCTTTTAATTTTCCGACTTTACAGGGAAAGTCTTTTAAAATCATCTGTTTTGTACGCCCTTTTTCTTTCCATTTTAATTTCCACTCTTCTTCATCATCGGGTGCAAAAAATACGGTTTCGCCAACATCCCATTCTTCTCTTTGTCTTGTCTCTTCTTCCGGTTTTTCTTCTTTTGATTCTTTTTTAGAGAAAAAAATAAAGTATACAGATAAAAAAAGAAACAGTAGTGCAAACGCCCTTAAGGAAAGCTTCAGTGTATAAGGTATGATTTCTAGAAAGCTTATTACTGCCGTAAGAAAAGAACATAATAAAAATACATATTTTAATTTGCCGCTGGTATTTTTTCTTTCTTCCCTTCCTTCTTCTTCCATTTCCTCTACGATATCCATTACATTCTCTTCTGTAGGATGTGCTGTCAGCAGGGGTTCTTCTTTGGTATTTTTCTGCCGTTTTAAGATATTTTCTTTTTCCAGGACAGGCAAAAACTGAGACAGGGAAAAAGGATTCTTACTTTGTTGTCTGTAAAAATGATAGGCTGCATTGACTCCATGTTCATCTCTGTGATTTATTTTCTCTAAAAAAAATTCTGCCAGATTTTGAAATTTCGGGGCTTCTTCCTGCCATGGCAGAATCAAGATGTATAAGCTTTCCTCTTCTTCCTCCTGATAGATGTATTGCGGCAAAAAGCATATCATCTTTTCCGTCAGCAAAAAATTTTTTACTTCATCTGTTATGGTAAGCAGATGCTGGAAAATATACAGCATATCTTCCAGCTGCATTTCTTTGTCTTTATATATTTCAGTCAGACTTCTTTTATTTGTAATGTCATTATATAAATAGCCTTTTCCATCTTCCATACGAATCTTACAGGGAAGTACCCCTTTTATTTTATTATTTTCCAGCATTTTAAAAGAATAGCTTTGCATATCGGCATCCTGCGGTATTTCTACCAGCATATAACCGCCATATAAATCTGTACGATAACTAATCTTCATATAACTTCCTCACATTTCTGATAATTTTTACGGGATTCACTCTTACCGCTTCACAGGCGTATTCTAAATCATCCCAGTCTCTGTCTATAAACATCAAGCCTGTGGCAGGTGTCTTTGTTTTTATTCCTGTCTTTACCTTTATCTTTTTTTCCATAACCTTAATTTCTTTTTGTACATCACTTACAAAAAATAGTCTGTCATCGATTAACTGTTCCAGTTGATTTTCCACATATTTTTCTATTTCTGCATCCGAGAACTGCTGTTTCTGGCTGCCCCGTAAGGCGGCTATATATGCCATCTGACTTACCACCGTAATGTTATACAGATAAAATCCCAGATAAAGCATAAAAAGAATACCTCCAAAAACAACAGGATACACCAAAGAAGCCTCCACTGTCATATATGCTTTTTTTCTGCCTTTAAACATAATTCATCCTCCAAAGTACCAGATAGGATATGAAAAGAAATGGAACAAACGCCAATTTACTTTCTCCGGAAAGCTTCTTTCTTCCCATCATAAAGAGCGAATAAACGGCACTAAGAAAAAAGGCAAGCTGACACAGATACCAGACCCCGATTCCCTCAAGACACATTCCCAGTATTAAGAACAAAAAGCCGTCTCCATAACCGATTTTTTCTTTGCTGACTTTGCCCCATACTAAAAGCAGACTCCCCGGTATCAACGAAATCATTACCTCTTCCAGCCCGATACTTTTTTGTTTTAAGCCACATATCAGAAAAAAGATTCCAAGAGCCATGCCAAGGTTTAAATAGCTTGAAGATATGGTTTTGGTTTTGATATCCTGTATACTGCCCCAAAGCAGATACAGGACAATTCCTATTTTTTTCATCCCTATTATCCTCCGCATTTTTTACAGGGTGCTGCTGCTCCCACCTCTGAAAGAGGTATGCTTCGTATCTGTCTTTTCAGCCCCCGGCAGCTAAGGGATGTATGGTAGCGGTTTCCATAATTTGTAACAAAAACAAGTGTCACAAATCCATTCCCACCGCAATATTCGCAGGGAGAATAATGACCACCCGATTCATTTTCCATTTCCTTGATTCCACTTATCTCCACTCCCTGTATGGATAAAGATAAATGGGTACATGACCTGTCTCTATGGTAAACCGTTCCATACTGTGTCATATAGACAATGGTATCTTCGTCTTTTCTTGTTTTCCCGGTTGTTACATCATAACCTGTCCATGGTTTTACCACACACTTTGTAATCAGTTTACAGTCGGAAAATGCCAGTATGGGAAATAAGGCTTCTATCTTTTTACTGTTTTGCAGTCTGATAAGCTCTGTATTGTCCCCTTCAAAGCCCTGTGTCGTACAGGCATATGCCGCAAGCTTCTTTCCCTTTTGCTGTAATTGTGCCATATCCTGTGTATATATTTTAAAGAATAAAAGCATGGAAAACACCTGAACCAGAAACAAAAGGAAAAAGGAAAACGACAGGGATGCTTCTACACACATGGAAGCTTTATAAGCAGAAGGTGCAAAAGAGAATGTCCTTTTGGTTTGTGCTTTCATTTCGCGTTTTGGATTGAGTTGCCTGTCACTTATCTTGGGGTCGATTTGTTCGTGACATGTCTGGAGAGAAGCTTTATAAATTAATATTTTATTTACAGTTATACTTTTCCAAAAGAACATCCTCTTTCACACCTCCTACTCATATATGTAATCCCGCACAATCTCATAACCATGGCCGTACCCGCTGCTTACATTGGCTTTTGCCCTGATGGCACAGATACATCCGTCCATCTGGAAATACCGGTTTCCTTCTGTAACACGAATGTCCATTTCGCAGATATCCATAAACCGATACAATATCTCTTTCTCGTCTTTTAAGGATAAAAAATACGTTAAATAGTCCTGATACTGCATTCCTTCCTCCGTTTCTGAATATTCATCCAGATGAGAAGTAAAAGAAAATAATTGTGACAGCGGAGTATTCCAGCTCTTCTCATCTTTCCACAAAGGAAGCTTATTTCCATCCAATAAAATCTTCAAATCTTTCACACTTTCCGCATAATTCCATGCAAAAAGAATCGTAAGCTTTAATGCTTCTTTAATCTCAGGAGATAAAAATACGGCACTTAAGACCGTAGCCAGGGCATCGGCTTCTTCTACCTTTGCGGTATCTGAAATCAGATATGCAAAATTTATCCCCTGCCTTATCTTTAAAATATCTTCAACCGTGGCTTCTAAATTATCCAAATCCCTTTCTTTCCCATGCAGGATATATTCTGCCTGATATCTTAAAACCGCTTTTTCCAGTGGGTTTTCATAGGTACTGCACTTTTCCATAAGATATTTTGTAAGCCATATTTTATTTGCCGCTTTTTCCAGTGTACTCTGTGAAAGCTCTAATTCTCCTTTTCCACTCACCGCATTCCGGTGGCTTATGTAATATTCCGGCGTAATTATCATGGAAGATACCTGTGTATCTTTGCCAAGTGCCAGCCCCAGGGTTCCCTGTGCCTTTATTTCACGAATCTGACTGGCAGGGTTATCAAAGCCTATGGGAATTTGTTCTCCGGTTTCGGAATCTGTCAGTTCTTTTTTTCTTTCCTCTACCAGTTCATTTAATGTCCCTTCTGCTTCTTCCCACCGTGCATCCAAATCCTCTGAAAATGCTTGATTCCCCTGCAAATTCTTAAAAGCTGACAGGGCGTTTTCCATGGTTTCCAGTCCGCTCCGGTTCTTCATATACTCTGTTATCTGTGAAAGTAAAACCTGTCCCTGCTTATCGGAAGCATACATATAATTCTCAAATTCCACATTGTCACAATTAAGACTTGTCAAATCCCGAAATCCCAGCCATCCGTCAAGTGTTCCTTTTTCAAAATTCTCATTCATATAATACTGCATATGCTCTTCACTTTTATGGATGTCAGGTGCTCCCTCCCCATAAGAGGAATCGATAAACAATAAATCATACTGGTTCAAAAGCTCCCTGTGAAATTCCCCGAATACAGAAAATAATGCAATATCCGTCACTGCCTCTGTCTCTGTCCTGATGGTTACGATTCTTACTGCTTCAAACAGGGTGAAAACCAAAGAAAGCATTATCCCTAACATCAGGGCTAAATAACAGGTAATGTATCCCCTTTGCTTTTCTTTTATCATATGGTATTTGCCTGTTTTACTATCTTTTCAAAAATAGATTCCACCAATTTTGTAAGCTGGTTCTTAAAAATGATTACCAGACTGATTAACACCACAATAATCAGGATAATTTCCACCGTTCCCATACCATCTTCTTCTTTTACAAAATCTTTCCATGTTTTTAACATTACTTTTCCTCCCATCTTTTTCTTCTCTACATCTGAAATGAAAATAGTGCCGGAACCATAATAAATACCATTACAATCCCCAACATTATCATCATGGGTAATAACAGCTTCGTAGAGATTTCTTCTCCCTTTTTTTGAATTTGTGCTTTTTGTTCTTCATTTGCTTTTATGGATTCCTTTCTTAAATTTTCTAATATTGCCACACTTCCCTTTTGTAAATGCTGAATCAGAAGACTGGATAATTTTCGATAACAGGGTAATCCGCATCTTTGGGCTAACAGCTCATAGGCTTCTTTTTCTGACAGTCCGTTTTTCATTTGTTTACACACAAACCATACTTCTTCATATAAATACACTTCCTCTTTTTTCATACCCTTTTTCTTCTGATACTCCTGTGCCATACGAAAGAATGCATTCTTAATACTCATTCCGGCTTCCATAAACAGAATTAATTTACTGATAAATTCCGGAAATGTATAAAGTAACTGCTGTTTTCTTCTTTTCGCCCTTTTATGGATTTCTTCATCCTTTTGATAAGAAATAAAAGGTATCATAAAGATAAATATAATTCCAAGAATCAGTGCCGAATTACTTTTTTCATATCTCCACTGCAGGGTCTGATTCTGAAAACTGTCCGGCAACTGATATATTTTATTTTCCCTGGTTTCTTCTTCTGACTGCTTTAGTGCCTCCTGTAAAAGAGAAATTTTGTCTTCCTGTTCCTCTGGATAGATGGTAACCTTCAGCGACTCCGTTTTTTCCCATTCGCCGTAACAAAACGAAACCTCTAACCCTATCTGTTCCTTTTTCGTTATCCTGTCAAAGGATATGCTTCCGCCATCATCCATCAGGTCAGTATCTGTGCTTTCCCATTTTAGTAAAAAAGGATAATTCTCCAGATAAGCCACCAAATCTAAATCCGCAGAAACCTCATTCAGACTATCATTTTCTCCTGCAATTACTTTAGGAAGCTCCTCCATTGCCTGTTGTTCAAGCTTCTCCAGTTCTTCTTTTGTATAACTCTTTTCTTCTAATACAAAGGGAACCTCCTGCCAGACTTCATCATTTACTTTTACTTCTAAAGAAACCTCTTTCTTTCCTCCCCCATTTTCCTTACGGAAAAGATAATTATTTTCTATAATACTGTTCTGATAATCGCTGACAGCGGCACAAATAAAAACCACCAAACACATTACCAAAAGCAAAAACATCTCTTTTCGTTTTTTCTTATAGTAATTCTGCATCTGCAATGCAGGATTTTTTCCCATGGAAAGCTGTTTAAAATCCTGTTCCATCTGTACTTTGTTCATATCCTGTCCCTTCACATAACATCCGTCAGTCTTTCTGTCATATAAAAGGCAGCCAGATAGACTACGGCACAGAAGGTCATAATCACAATTCCAGGAACATTATGATACAATACATCAAAATAGCCCTTTGAGGTTGCATCCATGTAAAACAGGATAAAAAAAGGTATCAGACACATGACCTTACTTTCTAATTTTTTCCCATGAATCATAATTTCTATTTCTTCCTTTATCTCCATTCTTTGAGAAATACCTGTTATGGTTTTCTTAAATATCTCATTCCAGTTACCTCCTGTCTTGCAGGCAACACTGTAAATATAGGAAAAATCCTCTATAGCACTCTCCGGACATCTTTTTGCCAGGTCTATAAGCAGATGCTCCAGTGTATCACCGCTTTTTATTCCCTTTTTTATCCACAAAAGCTCCTTTGCCATATCACAATTTTCCCCAAAGATTCCCACTACGTAACCATAGCTTTCCACAAAGGCATTCTCCATGGAATATCCGGACTGCAAATTTGTCTGTACTGCCTGCATGGTTTCCTTAAATTCCTCTTCCAGCTTCCTCTTTTTCTCTTTATATATCCCTTTTTTCTTTTCCTTCCTGTAAAGACTCACTGCGGGAAGCAGAATAAAAAAGGCAATGATACTTCGATAAAAGAAATAGGCAAACAACGTAACGATAATGCTTCCCTCTGCCAGACAAAAAATTTCCTCTTTCCATGTCAGTCCGGGGTTTTCATAATTTACTTTTTTAAGGTGCTTTTCTTTCTTAAATTTTAATTCCGGCAGTTTCCATTTTATATTTGTGAATAAGCTCCCCAACCTTTTCTAACCTCCCGTCTACCTTTTCCTTCGTGGACACACTGCTTTCCCGAAACTGAAACAGAGGATTCAAGACAATATTTTCATTTTCCACACCCTTTATTTCTGTAATCTCCAGGACCTTTCTTGTCTTATCCCTTAACCTTCCAAGATGAATAACCAAATCGACTCCCGATGCTATCTGTCTTCGAATGGCAGTGATGGGAATTTCGGCTGACATTAAAATCATATTTTCCAGCCGGCTCATGGTATCAGAAGCACTGTTTGCATGAACACTTGACATACTCCCGTCATGACCGCAGTTCATTGCACTTCCTACCATATCCAGTGCTTCCCCTCCCCGCACTTCCCCTACAATAATCCTGTCCGGCCGCATCCTTAAGGAGGTTTTAATCAGGTCTCTTATGGTAATTACTTTTCCTCCTTCCACGTTGGCATTTCGGGTTTCCATCCGGATTAAATTCTCAATTCCCATTATCTGTAATTCTGCACTGTCTTCTATGGTAATTATTCTTTCATCCTCCGGAATAAATGCGGATAAGGCATTTAAAAATGTGGTTTTTCCGCTTCCTGTTCCTCCACTGATTATCATGTTATATTTTGCTTTTACCGCCTTTTCCAAAAAGAGAACTGCTTCCCTGCTTACGGCATTCAGCTTTTCCAGCCGTTCCATGGTAATGGGAGCTTTTGGAAACCTTCTTATGGTCAGGATGGGTCCGTTAATGGCAACCGGAGCCAATACTACATTTACCCTTTCTCCTGTTTTTAATCTGGCATCTACAATGGGGGAATTTTCATTTACCGCACGATTACAATCCGATACTATCTGTTGAATGACCTGCATAAGTTTTTCTTCAGATTCAAACTGCAAATGTGATTTTGTGATTTTCCCCTGTCTTTCCACAAAAATACTTCTCCATCCATTGACCATAATTTCCGTTACCTTATCATCATCAAGCAGGTCCTGTAATACATCCAGTTTTCTTAAGGCATCGAAAATTTCTTTTCCTAACTGTTTTCTTTGGGAAAGAGAAAAATTATACTCCTTTTCCAGTAAATGTCTGCCGATTAAGTCCTTTAAGCATTCATCATCCAGTTCTTCATCAAGCTTCATGTCCTCTAATATTTTTCTCTGTATCTGACCGGCTATTATTTTTTTATTTTCCATTTTATTCCAAATCCTCACGTATACAGTTCTTTACATACTCTGCCAGTTCGGTAAAATTAAGCTGCAAAAGCCCGGAGGGCAGATTTTTAATCTGGGGAATAGTACAGCATTTTGTCTTTTTTAAAATATCCTCATAATTGCTCTTTTTCAGGATTTCTTCATATTGTGCTATTTTGGCCTGGGCAAAGCCATCCTCCCTGCTTAACGTGTAGACATAATCACATAATCTTAAAATGTCGTATAACCCCTGTACCGCATCCGACAAATCCAGTATCAGATATTCATAATCACTGCCTTTTTCAATTTCATGGATAAGCTGCATCCATTCCTCCCGACCTACGGAAACAAAATCCAGATAAGAGTCAAAAGGCGGTAAAATATCCAGCTCACCCACCCGCTGGGTCATGCTTCCCATATGATACATAAATTTTTCCCTGGCGTTCTGTAAGTAATAGATTAGCTCTGACAACCCGGAATTAAAATCCTTCTGTAATAATTTACCAAGCCCGGAATAGCTTTCCATATTAAGATACAAGACCTTGTGTTTTTTGCTTAATGCCTGTCCCAGTACAAATGCAAAGGAGGTCTTTAAACATCTTCCCACCGGAGAATAGATTCCGATTAATTTTAGTTCCTTTCCTCCTTTCTCTATTCTTCCCGTGATTCCCTCTTTTGCAGCCCATTCCAACAACTTTTTTACAATTTCTTCTGAGGACTGATACTTGTAAATGCTCTCATGGGTATGGGGAATTTCTCCCGGCTCTTCCTGCAATATTACAATATGTTCTATTTCCTGCTGGCTGAACTGACTGTCATAATCTTTTTGTGCCACAAGTGCCGCACAGACAGGATGGCAGCCTGCATACTCCATCAGAGTATTTTTCGAGGTAAATAACTGTACCTGAAAGGGCAGCCCTTTCTTATTACAGAAATAGTCCATCAACTGATACCCATATGCTGTTTCACTGTCACAAATTGCTAAAATCTGATTCATAAAAATGTACCTCCCAAATGAATTAAGACACTAAATAAGATTGGAATTGTCAAGTGAATTTTTGTCTGCTTTTCTTCTTTTTGCGATAGCTTTTTTCCAAAAGAATCCACATAATAATAACGGAAATGCCCTATTTGTATACAATCCTTCAGATAAGAAATAAGATACGCCACCCTCTCTTTCCAGTCCTTAGAAAGTCCCAGGGAAATTAAGCCGTATACCGCACTAATCATAAATGCCATGAACATACATGCCAGGCTTTCCGTAAAAGAAACATAAAGACCTATTATCGAAAATAATTTAATATCACCGGCTCCTATTGTTCCAATTTTATAAAACGGATATAAAAGTAAGACAGGAAATAGAATTCCCGGAATATGAATAAAGAAATTCTGATAATAAACCAAACGAATAAAACCATAACTGCCTGCGGCAATCATCAGGGCATTGGGAACAATTCCTTTTCTAAAATCCCATAAGGATGCCAGCAGTAAAATAAATATTAATACAACCAGTAAGCTACACCTCTTTTCTTATGTATTTGTTTTGGATAAATCACGATTTTTGTTCAGAATCGTCTTAGAAATTTCTAAAGAGTTGTTTTTTTTCAAAACAAGAATACTTAATTTGTGATTTTGAGTATATACCTGAATTTCAACTTTGTCCATAGGTTTATCGTAAAAAAGTTAAGTTTGTGAGTTTTTCACAACAGCTCATAAATTTTCACTCCAAAAAGCAGGATAACCCCCGGAAATCCAAGGATTCCGCTTGTCAAAACCGTTCCCGGATTTAAGCCTACCTGCACAAAACAACCTGCGGATTTCAATAAAAAATTTAAAATAAGAATGCTGAAGCTTCCTGTAATACCCCGTATAATAAAATTTAAAATGAAATGGGAATTGGTTTTCACCGCAAGAAGAAATAATACAATCGCACAGACCAGAATTATTACTAACATTTCCTGATATAATTCCATAAACCCGCCTCTTGTCTTTTTCTTAACTATATGCGAAAGAAAAATAAATTATAACATGTATATATTTTCCAGCAGATGACTATACTTTCATAAGGAGGTATATCATATGAAACTTAATTTTTCTTATTTTTCACAGCCGCAAATGGAAGAATATCCGAAAACAATGAGGGATTGTATTCTTGAAGATTTGGAAAAGACAAAATATGAACTGGAAAATGCTTATTGCGGATTTGACAATGTGACAGACCCGGATTTGATTGATTGTTATATTTACGAAGTAAATGCTGTTATGAAAAGATACCGCTATTTATTAAATCAGGCAGCCCTGCTTTCAAAGCTGCCTGAAGAAGAACCTGCTTCTTTAGATACAAAATCCCCGGTTACTGCCCTGGTCGGATAGATTTACATTTAAGCTGTCTTTTCCATAAGTAAGACCTGCATAGACTTTTTGTGTATTTTCCATGATGGGAGCCGATGTATCCTGTGCCGCAACCTGTTCATAAGATTCCCTCAGCTCCCGAATCATATCCGCAACCTGTACAATCCTTTTCTCCTCGTAACGGATTGCTGCCGTGGAAAGCTCTCTTTTATAGAAATAATATAAGCCCCGCAAAATTCCGGCTATCTCATATTCGGGGTGGAGAGAGTTCAGTAACTCATCAATGCAGTCCTTTGCACGTTCAATATTCCATTTATATTCTTTTCGGTTCTCCTCTTTAAGAGCCTCCAGAGAATCCTCAAGATATGCCAATACCATATCATAAAGAATCACAACAAGCTGTGTCCTGTTTGCCTTGGTGATACGCAGGGTAAATTCCTGTTTCTTTTCTGTGTTCATATTTTCTCCCGATACAGTTACTAAATTTTTCTTTATAATAGTTTATAAATTTCAGCCTGCCATTTTTTATTCCCGGTCTACTGTAACAGCTGTAATACCTGGGAAGGTCTCTCATTTGCCTGTGCCAGCATGGATGTTGCCGCCTGTGAGATTACCTGGTAGCTGCTGTACTGTGTCATTTCTGTCGCCATGTCCACGTCCATGATTCTGGAATATGCACTGGTCATATTCTCACTGGTTACATCCAGGTTGGTTACCGTATGCTCCAGACGGTTCTGATAAGCACCTAAGGAGCTTCGAATACTTGATACAAAGGTTATGGCATCTGCAATCTCATCAATCGCAGCCCGGCTGCTTTCCTCTGTCTGTGTATTGGTATGGGTAAGTCCCAGATTTTTCATGGTAATGGGCGGCATTCGAAGCTCCAGTGTCTGGTCTTCGTTTGCACCTATCTGTATGGTCATGGAACCGATACCGGTTAAATCCAATGTAACATCAGAAATTTTATTAGCATCTGGAGTCGCATTCTCAAAACTCTCTTTATCTAATGTTAATCTTAATTCAAATCCATCTTTTGCTTTAATGGTCACCTGTTCATATTCACATTCAATGGTTTCAATCTTAATCTTTTTTCCATCCGGATTAATAATTTCTTTTACTTCATTTCCTTTACCATCTGTTAATTTCACTTCCTTAATATTGCCATCAGCATCAAATTCAGCCTCTATCGTGCCAAGCTCATATACTCCGTACTTGATTCCTTCCGTATAGTAATCCACAGAAACTGCCTGTGTATTCGTATATCCCTTTAAATCAAAGCTTCCATCCAGAAGATTCTGACCATTAAACTGTGTGGTTTCCCCGATTCTTTCAATTTCATCCTTTAATTCCTGTATTTCCTTATCAATGGCTTCCCTGTCATCATCCGACAAAGTACCATTACTGCCTTTTACGGCAAGCTCATTCATTCTCTGCAAAATATCATGAACCTCTGACATGGCACCATCTGCAATCTCCACAATGGAAATTCCATCATTGGCATTATCCCCGGCCGTAGAAAGTCCCTTTAACTGGGCATTCATACGTCTTGCCATTGCCAGTCCTGCCGCATTATCCTTTGCATGGTTAATTTTATAACCGGATGATAAACGCTCCAGTGATTTTGATAATGCAGAATCATTTCTTGCCAGTGCATTATTTGCAATCATGGAAGATACATTATAATTAATTATCATTACTTTTAAGCCTCCTTAACATCTTTTACATAATAGATAAATTGTTTTGCCACCTTATACAGTAAAGAAACCTCTGCTTTTTCTTCCTTTACGCCTTTGTCAGCTGAATTGATATCCAGTTTTTCCCCGGTTCCAAAAAAGAGGGATTTCACTTCTGTTCCGGTTTCTTTTAAAGCTTCATTCAATGCCTGTTTTAGCTTCTCTGAGCCTTTCTGCAAAAGCTCTTTTCCATCCATATAATCGGTAAGAACCGAGCCTTCCAGCCCATCCGGTGTTTCCACAAATCTGGCATCTACTTTTCCAAGGGATTTCGTGTCCATGGTAATTCTTACCTCTCCCTTTTCGCTTGTACCATGTACTACTTTTAAATTAATTGAGGTAATTTCTTCTCCCAGTTTCACTGGAATTTCATAATTTTCCTCTCTTGAAAGAGCACTTGCAGCGGAAAGCTGTTTATATACAGACTGCATTTCCCTGATATCCGTATATTCCAAATTCTGTGTTTCGATTGTTTTTTCCAGAATCTCTTTTGTATGGGAAATCAGACTGTCGTAAGATGTTTCCCTGGTTTCTTCTTTTTCCATGGAAGAAAGAAATTCTTCGGCTTCTTTTAAAATGCCCTGTTCCTTTTCTTCTATGTTCTGCAAATGTTCCAGTTCCACTGCTTTCCTAAATGCCGTTCCCCGTTTCTGGGTTAAAATTCTGACACTTTGCAGGGACTCTAAAGTTATGGGCTGTCTGTAGTCTTCCAGGTACTCTTTTTCTTTTGTATAATCCTTTGCCTCTTCCCGGATTTCTTCCATTCTGGTTTCTAAAAACTGTCTTGTAAGCTTTTCATCTCTTTCAAGCTCCTTCACTTCCCCTAAAGCCTTATCCGGTGTTATGGAAGATTCCTTTAAGGTATTCTGCACCGCTTCATAAGCTTTTTCAATCTGTTCGGAAATGGAAGTGCCTTTCCGGTTTACTTTTGTCACAAAGCCCGTGGAATCATCCACTTTTACATCTGTATGCTTCGCCCGCTTTGTCCTGACGGCAGAGAGAAGGTTTGAAAAACTCATCTCGGCATTCTGTTCCAGGAGACTTCCCACCACGGCACCATCTGTTTTTTCTATCTGGCGAAACAGGCGGTAAATTCCTATATAAGCCTGTCTTTCTTCTTTTGTAATTTCCTTTTTCTTATCCAGTTTATACAAAAATTCACTGAATTTTTCCGTATCGTTTATAAATTCATTTTCATGTTCCGTAATATATTCCTGTACTTCATCCATGGACATTTCCAAAGGATTTTTCCCTTCACGTATCATGGAAAGTGCAATGCCCGGCTTTAAACCTGTCATAATATTTCTGACCTGTCTGTCCGCGGCTTTGATTTTCTCTAAATTATCTTCCGTAATGGTAATCTGGTTATAGCCCATAATCCGGATTGCCCTGCGGTTGGCTTCATTTACCTCGAAATCCATATCCTGCAAAATATCATCCACGTTACGGAAAGCTTTTTTGATGCTGTCTCCCAAATCACTGCGGGGAGCTGTCATAATGGCTTCGTAGGTTTCATTTGCCTTTTCATAGCCATTCTTTAAAAGCTGTCCTTCTTCTGCCACCTGGGAAAGGGAAGCTTTTTCCATAAATGGAATTTTTCCGATGACAGAAACCGGTAACGTGGGAAGCATCTTTATATTTTCTAACGTCTGCTGATACAGGTTTCCTTTTTCCTGTGTTTTTTCTGCACCGAAAAGACTATGATTGATACTTTGTGTGGCTTCCTCAAGCTTCGTAATCAGCTCTTCCATGGGAGCCGTTTCTATACTAAATCCCGACTGGAGCAGTTTTACATTTGCCTCCACGGTCATTTTCAGCCGGACCTCTTCTAATAATTTTCTTGCTTCCAGCTGTGGAACCATATTTCCCATATCCGGTTCGTATGCTTCCATATTTTCCAGATGAAGTTCTTTATGACTTAAGGCCGCATAATCTGCTCCCTCCAAAGGAAGCTTCCAGAATCTGTCATACAGTCTGCCTGCCTGCTCATAAATTCCCTCTTCTTTGCGGTTTAAATTCACGCTAAAAGGAGATTTTCCCTCTCCAATCGCCATGGCCGCCTGTTTTAACACCTGCTTCATATCCAGAGGAAATTCAATACTTTTAATATCCTGCAAAAGCTCGATGTTTTCTCCGGTCACCGGAATGCCATGCTCTAACAGCCATTTTCCATGTTCTATATTCTGTTCATTTACGTGAAGTCCATCTTTCTCAATCCGGTTTTCAATTTCTTTTTCCATCTGCCCGTAATCTTTGGAGGAAACCAGGGTTTTTCTGACACCTGCCACGCTTTCTCCCCGCTTCCCATAACCGCCGGAGGCATAACCTGTCAGGGGAAAATTACTTCTGCCGTTTGCACTGCTGTACTCTGCCTTATAAAGATTACCCAGGGTAGGCTCCAGATGCCGGTTTAACAGGTATACCACAGCACCCTCTTCCGGTGTCCCGGTGGTAAATGCCTGCTCTGCCACCTGGTCCATCTGTTCCATATTTTCTTCTGTTACAGGTACATCTGCCATGGATAATTCCCTGGCAAGGTTCTCGGCATATCCGCTGTTTCCTGTAATTTCTGTAAGTTTCTCCACCGAAAGATTATCATTATATCCCAAAATTGTTGTACCGGATTGTGCCAGGGCGGTTTTAATTTTATCCAAAATCGTCACTGCCTGCTGCGGTTCCATCTTAGATATATCAAAGCCTTCCTCCCGCATTTTCTGAAAATCGGAGGCAGACATAGAATTAGACATTACTGTCATAAAATCACGCTGTAAGGCAACATAATCTTTACTGCCTATTACATCATTTCTACCTTCTGCGACCTGTCCATGGTCTGAAAATAAAAAGTTATCCGTAACTTTATCAGAAATGTCTACGATGGTTTGGTTATACAGGCTGCCGGCTCTCTGACTTTTCCTGTCACAGCCAACCCGTTTTTCTGTATTATATGCTGTTTTTTCACTCTCTTTTTTCGACATATGATTATGCCAGTCAAAATTTATCTTCATATTACCACATCATTTCAAGCTTTTTTATCATAGCCCTTCCGACTACTTACCTTTTCCAGTAACTGTCTGCAAAACTAAACTTTAAAAAGTTCTTCCCATTATCACCAAATTTTTACATAACAAAATGAAAAGAGTAAATGTCCCTTTTCCAGTAAGTTACATTCACTCTCTATTTCGGCTTTTTTTATCGAAAACTTAACCCTTGGCTTAAAGTTCCTTTATACCTGGAATACGGCAGCCCCGTAAGGCGGTAAGGTGAAACCAATAGAATATGGTTTTCCATCGCATTCGCCCTTTACAGGTTTAATCTCAGAGGGAATTTCATTTCCATTTCCGCCAAATCTCTTTTCATCACTGTTTAATAATAATTTGCATTTTTTGGAAGTTTCCACGCCTACCATGTAATCCGGTCTTTCTACCGGAGTCATGTTTAAGACAAATAATAATTTCTTTTTCCCATCGGCACTTTTCCGAAGGAAGCTGTAGATACTCCTGTCATTATCATTACAGTTAATCCATTCAAAACCATCCCAGTTATTATCATTTTCATACATGGCAGGATTTGAGGTATACAGCTTTAACAACTCTTTTACATATTCCTGCATTCCTTTATTTAAAGGATTTTCCAGTAAGAACCAGTCCAGCTCCCTTGCTTCGCTCCATTCTCTTTCCTGTCCGAATTCCTGACCCATGAAGAGAAGCT
>CAZDAT010000004.1:0-25224 GCA_964503695.1 uncultured Lachnospiraceae bacterium | reverse complement strand
CCAAAGAAAAGGTGATTCAAAAATTAACTGAAAAATATGCCATGACATTTGAAGAAAGTGCGGCAAAAGTAAGTTTATACTGGTAAAGGAAAAAATTCGTTTTACAGATATATTTAATGCAGTATTATTTTAGAAAAAGAGTTTAAGAAGCCGGAAGAGAGAACTGAAAACTCTGGTTAATTCTTAAAGTTTTCAGTTTTCCGACTTCCTGTTTTAAAGTGTAATTACGTGCCTGCTGACAGAAACTCTGGTAATCTTAAAGGCTAGAAGAATCTTTATTCCCCAATTTCTTTTATGCCGCTGATATCAGAATCAATCATCAGGGAATAATTGGTATAATATACTACAAAGCCCGGTTTTCCCCCGGCAGGTTTTTTAACGTGTTTCTTTTGAATATAATCAATTTCCACTTTTTCCTGTACCCTGCTTTTGGAATAATAGGCTGCTAATTTTCCGGCTTCTTCAAAGGTAGCATCGGGCAGCTCCTTTCCATCACATTTTACGATGACATGAGAGCCGGGAACTCCTTTGGCATGAAACCACCAGTCGTTTCCGGTGGCGAATTTAAAGGTCAGTTCTTCGTTCTGCAGGTTGTTTTTTCCGACATAAATGTGATAGCCGTCACTGCTGATATAGTGGAAGGGCTTACTGGTAAATCGCTGCTTCTTTGAAGCTCCCTTTCGGCGGATGTATCCGGTCTCAACCAGTTCTTCCCGGATTTGTACTAAATCCTCTTCTTTCAGTGCAATGTCAAGTGCGTTGCTGACAGATTCCAGATGTTCGATTTCTTCCTTTACCTGAAGCGTCAGTGAAGAGAGGGCTTCGTAAGTTCTTTTCAGCTTGTTGTATTTCTCAAAATACTTTTTGGCATTTTCAATGGCATTTAAGGTCGGGTCAAGAGGAATGGTGATATCCTCGCCGGTATAGTAATTGTTGACGGTGATTTGGCGGCTGCTGGGTTTTACATCGTAACCAAAAGCGGTGAGAAGCTCACCATAAACTTTATAGTTATCCCGTTTACCGGTATCCTTCATCTGGCGAAGCTGCAAATCATATTTTTTGACGTTTCTTTCCAGGGCAGTCTGCACGATTTTTCTTAAATCCACAGATTTCTGGCGAATGCGTGTGAGAGTATTTTTTTCCTCGTAAAACTGTTCCAGTAAGGCAGAAACAGAAGAAAACTGTTTTGTGTTTTCGGCAGGGAAAGAGGAAACGGGAAGTACGGCATATTCCTTTGGCATCTTGTTTTCGTAAAAGACTGCGGGAGTAAAAGCGGCATTTTTGATATCGGACACAAATGCAGCAAAGCTATTATATAAGTTTTCCTTATCCGTTTCATTTAAAGCTGCGATGGAAAATTCGCAGCTTCCTCCGGCTCGAAAGCAGATTTCATTTGCCATAAAGGGGGACAGTCCCACATAGTTCATGTAAAGAGCCTTGAAGCATTCTGTATTCTTTGAATAAACCAGCTCATAGAAGCTTTCCTTTGTAGCAGTCAGGGGGTTCGCCTTGTGAGTGGTTTCGGGAATAAAATAGTCCCGCCCCGGAAGGACTTCCCTTACGGAACTGACCGCAGAAGAAATATGTTTGATACTGTCAATGATTTTACCGCTGTCATTGCAGAAAATGATATTGCTGTGTTTTCCCATCAGTTCCACAATCAGTTTTTTATGGCAGATATCTCCCATTTCATCCAGGTGTTCAATGGTAAATTCTAAAATCCTTTCTAAGGAAGGCTGGGTAATGTCCGTAATACGACCGTTTTGAATATGTTTTCTTAATAACATACAAAAGTTCGGGGCACTCATGGGGCTTGGTTTGTTCTTATCTGTCAGATATACTAAAGGCAGGGAGGCACTGGCAGAAAGAAGCAGCCGGTACTGACCGTTTTGGTTTTTAAGTGTTAATAAAAGTTCATCCGCTTCCGGCTGTGCGATTTTATAAATACGTGCGTTTAAAAGAGTGTTTCTAAGCTCTTCCTTTAAACAGGCTATGGTAATTCCGTCAAAAGCCATAGTTTTTTCCTCCGCTTTTTCTAAAAAATTTAAAACAAGTATAACAAGAGTAAAAAGTAAGGTCAAATAAAATAGGAAAGTTTAGAAAAGTTTAGATGAAAAAAATAAAATTTCGGAATAAAAAGAAAAAAGCCGTTATATTTTTGCAAAATAAGGAAAATTAGAAAAGATAAAAACTTGACGATATCCGGGGAAAGGAATAAAATGAAATGAGATAAATGCAGGGAGGAGAGGTACAGAAGATGGAAGAAAAAAAGAAAAAAGGCATGATTAGGAAAATGGTGTTTTCAGCTATCGGTATATTTGCTCCGGAGTTCATCTTTCAAATCGTAGTGTTTAAGCTTTTAGAGTATCAGATTATCAATACCATGATAGCCTTGATTTTAACGATTGTTGGATTAAGTGCAGTCTTTGGTGTTATCATAGCATTTCTGGTACAGCTTGTACGCCCTATCCGGGCAGCCATGACAGGCGAGGATTTGGAACATTCGGACAGCAGACTGGCACAGCGGACAAAGAAGCTTGCAGAAAGACAGGATGAGCTTGGTGAAATGGTGAGAACCATTCAGACGACCTTTGCGGGATTTACCCATACCATTGCCACCATTAAAACGGCAACGGAAGAATTGTCCGCAGTTTCGGAAGAATTTTCCCAGATGTTTGAATCCATGGAGCAGGTAATGGAACATACAGGCTCGGCAGTGGGAACCATTACTTCCAATACTTCCATACAGGCTGACCAGACACTGGATATCAAAGAAAAAACAGATTCCATCGCCGTTGCCATTGACCATATTCTTACGAATGTCAATGCTTTGACAGAGAGTGCACAGGCAGTAGGTGAATGCAACAGACAGGCGGCAAAAATCGTGGAAGAGCTTCTTTATATCAGTAACGAAAATGGCCAGTCCATTGAAGCGGTCAGAGACCAGACACAGAAGACCAATGAATCCGTACAGGAAATCCGGAATGTGACGGAGATTATCGCAGGAATCTCAAACCAGACCAATCTGTTAGCCTTAAATGCGAGCATTGAGGCGGCAAGGGCAGGAGAGCATGGAAGAGGTTTTGCGGTTGTGGCAGAAGAGATTCGTACACTGGCAGACCAGTCAAAAGAATCTACGGAGCACATTAATGCCATTGTAAATGATTTGATACAGAATTCTGCCATCAGTGTGGACATTACGGGTAAGGTTTCGGAAGCTTTCACAAAACAGGCAGAGAAGATGCATGAAACGGAGCAGATTTTTAATTCCCTGAATGGAGAAATCAGCAGTGTAAGTGATGCCATTGGAAATATCAGCAATGAAGTGACGGATTTGGAACAGCACAAGAATATTATTGCGGATGGTGTCGGACATCTGTCAGAGTTTGCAGAGCAGAATGCCGGATATGGACAGAATGTCGGACATGACATGGAAGATTTGGAAACTGCCATGGAATGCTGTAAAGAAGCTACTGCTAAGATTGTGGAGGTATCAGAAGAGCTGGTAAGTGAAATCCAGAAATTTCAGAATATCCGAATTGCAAAATTAAAAAAATAATATAAGCCGGAAGAATGCATATAATAAAAGAAAAAAGTGTTGTGAAGGCTTTTATGTTCAAAAGAAATGAGGCTGTGATAAGCCTCTTTTTCTTTTGGAAAATGAAACTTTTTAACAGTGGAAAAAGTCTATATAATAGAATCCGCCAGGCGGATAAAGAGAAGATTTTAAGTAAAAAACACGATAGAAAACAGAAAGAGGGCAGCGGCCATGGTTTTTAGCAGTATAGATTTCCTTTTTAAATTTTTACCTGTATTTTTAATTTTATATGGTCTTTGTCCGGAAAAATGGAAAAATGCCTGCCTTCTTCTGGGAAGCCTGCTTTTTTATTCGTACGGGGTCATGGACTGTCCGGCTTACCTGCTTCTTTTCGTGGTGTCAGTGACGGTGAATTATAAAATCGGTGTCACCATGGGAAAAAGGAAGAAAGGGGAAAGAAGAAGACCATGGCTGATTGCCGGAATTATTTATAACCTTTTCTGGCTGTTTTTATTTAAGTATGCAGGATTTACCATACAGAATCTGAATGCAGTGCTTGAAATGGCAGGAAGTGAATTTAAGCTTCCCATGTATCAGCCTGTACTTCCCATTGGTATCAGCTTTTATACGTTTCAGCAGTTATCCTATTTACTGGATGTTTATCACAGAACTGTCTGGTATGAAAAATCACTGGTGAATTACGGAATGTATATCAGTATGTTTCCCCAGTTAATTGCAGGACCCATTGTAACCTATTCTTCCATACAAAAGCAGATAGAAAAAAGAAAGGTAACTCCTTCCCTGGTAGAAGAGGGGCTTCGGGAATTTACCATTGGACTGGGATTAAAAGTATTGATTGCCAACCAGGTGGGAGGTTTATGGGAGGAAATCTTAAAAATAGGCTTTGAAAGCATTTCCACACCTCTGGCATGGATGGGGCTTATTGCCTACAGTTTACAGATTTATTTTGATTTTTACGGATATTCGCTGATGGCAAAGGGACTGGGGATGCTTCTCGGGTTCCGGCTTCCGTCAAACTTTAACTATCCTTATATGTCCCTGTCCATGACCGAGTTTTGGAGAAGATGGCATATTACCCTGGGAAGCTGGTTTCGGGAATATGTATATATTCCTCTTGGCGGCAACCGGAAAGGATTCTGGAAAAATATACGAAACCTTTTCGTGGTGTGGCTTTTTACGGGACTCTGGCATGGGGCAAGCTGGAATTTTGTCCTCTGGGGTCTGGTGGTGTTAGGGTTGATTCTGATGGAAAAAAACGGTATGGAGAAAGCTTTGCATAAATTTCCCTTACTGGGACATTTATATATGTGGCTTG
This sequence comes from uncultured Lachnospiraceae bacterium, assembly GCA_964503695.1. Taxonomy (GTDB): domain Bacteria; phylum Bacillota; class Clostridia; order Lachnospirales; family Lachnospiraceae; genus SFDP01. Next base: position 20,350 of record CAZDAT010000004.1, on the reverse strand, counting down.
TGATACCCCTGACCTGGATGCTTTTTGCAATTACCGATATAGGACAGATTGGAATTTATATCAAAAGGTTATTTCCGTTTCTGGCGGGAAAACAGGAATTTGTTTATTTTGCAGATGACTATGTAAAGTATGCCGGAATGTATGCACTATCCTTAAGTGCCGGGCTGTTATTTATGACCTATGGACCAAGAAAACTGTATTACCGTTTTAAGGAAAGTCCCCTTTCGGCGGCGGTGCTTCTGGTTGTTTTCTGGGCGTGCGTTTACTGCATTAAACGCGGTATGGATGACCCGTTTTTATATTTTCGTTTTTGATGGAGTGTGATAAAAAATATGCAGAAAAAATGGTATACCTTATTTTTGCTTATTAGTCTTTTAGGTGCTTATTTTTACACCGGGGGAAGAAAGCTGTATGAACTGGGAATGGAAGCAAAAAATATTCCACCGGGGAGGGTGGAAATGCCATGGGAAGAGGCAGAAACCATACCGGCAGACCCTGCCATGGAAAAAGAAGTGCCGGAAGAAACAGGAGAGGATAAAAAAGAAGAGACAGTTAATAAAGTGCAGGAAAATACAACGGAAAAAAGAGAAGAAAATACAGGGGCGAAAGCCGATGAAAAATCTTCGGATGAGGAACAGTCACAGGAAATTGCATCCTGGTTTACGGATGAATTCCAGAATGTGCTGTTTATTGGAGATTCCAGAACGGTGGGATTATATGAATATGGACAGATGGGAGAGGCAAAAGTCTTTGCTGATAACGGAATGAGTGTGTTTAATCTCTGGAAAAACAGGCTTTCTTTTTCCGGCGGGGAAAAGCAGACACTGGAACAGGTTCTGCAGGAAAAACAGTATCCCGTAATTCATTTTATGTTAGGGATTAATGAACTTGGCTATTCCAGAGAGCAGGTGGTAAAAAAATACCGGGAGTCCGTTGAAAAAGTGCAAAGGCTGCAGCCGGGAGCACAGATTATCCTGGGGGCAAATCTTCATGTAACGGCAGAAAAGTCGGCGGGGGATGCCATTTTTAATAATGAAAATATCAATGGGCTGAATGAAGAGATTAAAAAAATCGCGGAAGAATCCGGCTACTGTTATCTGGACGTTAATGTACTGTTTGATGATGTGGGTGGTAATCTGGCAAAGGTGTATTCAACGGATGGTGTCCATGTGTTGGGAAAATATTATGCAGACTGGACCGCGTGGCTGAAAAATGGCGGAAAAGAACAAAAAAACGAAGAAGAATAAACGACATAAACTCTTCACTTGACGCACCATGGCAAATGAATTATACTTAAGTGAAGTTCGCAATATAAGGATAATCTTAAGAAAAAGAGGAGCAGAGTACCATGATTAAAAGCATGACAGGCTTCGGAAGAGCAGAAGTAAGTGAAAATAACCGGAAGTTTACCGTAGAGATGAAATCTGTAAATCACAGATATCTGGATGTCAATATTAAGATGCCGAAGAAATTGAATTTTTTTGAATCTTCCATCCGTGCTTTATTAAAAGACTACATCCAGCGTGGTAAGGTGGATATTTTTATTACTTATGAGGATATGACGGAAAATAATGTAAGTATTAAATATAACAGGGATATTGCGGCGGAATATTTAACTTACTTAAAATCCATGGCAGAAGAGTTTCAGTTAGAGGATGATATCCGGGTTTCTACCCTTTCCCGTTATCCTGAGGTTCTTGCAATGGAAGAACAGACTATTGATGAAGAGGGTATCTGGAAGACGTTAGAGAAGGCAATCAGAAAAGCCGCCGAAGGCTTTGTGGAGACCCGAATCAAAGAGGGAGAGAATCTGAGGGAAGATTTGATTTCAAAGCTTGACGGAATGCTTATGCATGTGGATTTTATAAAAGAACGCTCCCCTGAGATTATTGCGGAATATAAACAGAAGCTGGAAGATAAGGTAAGGGAACTGTTAGAAGATGTAAAAATAGATGAGAATCGTCTTTTGATGGAGGTTACGATTTTTGCAGATAAAGTATGCGTGGATGAAGAGATTGTGCGTTTGCAGAGTCATATTGAGACCACAAAAGCAACCTTACAGGCCGGCGGAAGCATGGGAAGAAAGCTGGATTTCATTGCACAGGAAATGAACCGGGAGGCCAATACCATTCTTTCCAAGGCAAATGACCTTGAGATTTCCAATTGTGCCATTGAATTAAAGACAGAGATTGAAAAGGTAAGGGAACAGATTCAGAACATAGAATAAATGTGAGAGGATATATGAACAATTTTATTCATATAGGATTTGGAAATTTAGTAAATACAGATAAAATAATTGCAGTGGTTAGTCCGGAATCAGCTCCCATTAAGCGTCTGGTTCAGAATGCAAAGGAGAACGGAACTGCGATTGATGCAACTCAGGGACGTAAAACGAAAGCCGTACTGGTAATGGAAGGAAGCCAGATTGTGTTATCAGCACTGCTTCCGGAAACCATAGGAAACCGAGTGCAGTCGGAAAGGACAGAAGAAGATGAAGCGTAAAGGACTTTTGATTGTCATCTCCGGATTTTCCGGAGCAGGTAAAGGTACTTTAATGAAAAAATTAATGCTGGATTACAGCGAATATGCATTATCCGTTTCCATGACAACCCGCCTGCCGCGGGAGGGAGAAGAAAACGGAAGAGAGTATTTTTTTGCAACCAGGGAAGAATTTGAGGAAAAAATCAGCCAGAATGGTATGATAGAATATGCGACCTACTGCGGAAATTACTATGGAACACCAAAAGATTACGTAGAGGAACAGTTGGAAGCCGGAAAAGATGTGATACTGGAAATTGAAATCCAGGGAGCCATGAAAGTAAAAGAGAAGTTCCCGGATGCCGTTCTTTTGTTTGTCATGCCGCCAAGCATTGCAGAATTGTATCACCGTCTGGTAGGCAGGGGTACGGAAACAAAAGAAGTCATTGCAGAAAGGCTGAAGCGTGCTGATGAAGAAGCAGTGGGAATTGAAAAATATGACTATGTTGTCATCAACGATGATTTAGAGACCTGTGTCGGGGAGCTTCATGAGCTTCTTAAGAAAACCCATGAAGGAAGACAGGCACAGTATAGTCCCGAAAATTACAAAGAACTTATTGAAAATATCAGAACAGAGCTGAAAAGCTTAGTGAAAGGAGAAAAATAATGTTACATCCATCTTATGCAGATTTAATTCAGGTAGCAAACAGTGAGGTAGAACCGGGAGAAGCTAAAATTGTAAACAGCAGATATTCCATTGTTATGGCAATCGCCAAAAGGGCAAGACAGATTATTGACGGAGACGAACCTTTGGTATATGCATCCGTAGACAAGCCTCTTTCGATTGCGGTAGAAGAACTGAACAAAGGAGAAATCAAAATCTTAGGCGATGAAGAAAAGAAATAGGCTGTCGCATTTATATTTTGATGAAGCAGTGAACAGCATTTGTACAAAACAGCCCCATTTCACATGGTTAAATGCCGCTTATCTTTGTACATAATGTTGTTCTTTTTTTAGTATATAAAGAAGATAAAGAAGCTTTATGTCGGAAGGAACAGGTGCTTCTGGTAAGGAAAAAGCAGACAGAAAGGGTAAAAAATGGAAATATTATTTGTATCATTAGGCTGTGATAAGAATCTGGTAGATACGGAAATGATGTTGGGACAACTGGCACAGGAGGGATTTACCTTTACGGATGATGAAACAAAAGCACAGGTCATTGTAATCAATACCTGCTGTTTCATCAACGATGCCAAGGAAGAAAGCGTAAATACCATTCTGGAGATGGCGGAATTAAAGAAGCAGGGAAATCTGAAGGCACTTATTGTTACCGGATGCCTTGCACAAAGATATAAAGAGGAAATACAGACCGAGATACCGGAAGTGGACTGTATTCTTGGAACCACAGCCACTGACTCAATTGTGGAGGCTGTAAAGAAGGCTTTAGAGGGACAAAAATCCGGTACGGAATACATTAAAGATGCAGATAAAGCCCCTGTTTACGGCAAGAAAAGAATTGTGACAACCGGAGGTCATTATGCATATTTAAAAATTGCCGAGGGCTGTGACAAGCATTGTACTTACTGCATTATTCCAAAGATTCGCGGAAATTACCGGAGTGTACCCATGGAAGCCCTGGTAGGGGAAGCAAAAGCTTTAGTGGAACAGGGAGTAAAGGAACTGATTCTTGTGGCACAGGAAACCACTCTTTACGGAATGGATTTGTATGGAAAAAAAGCATTGCCCCGGTTACTGGATAAGCTGAATGAAATTCCGGGGCTTTACTGGATTCGTATTTTGTACTGTTATCCCGAAGAAGTGACAGGGGAACTGATAGATGCCATAAAAAGAAATGAGAAGGTGTGTCATTATCTGGATATTCCCATTCAGCATGGTTCGGATGCGGTGTTAAAACGTATGGGAAGGAGAACCAGCGAAGAGCAGTTAAGAAGGATTGTGGAAAACTTAAGAGAAGAAATTCCTGATATCTGTCTTAGAACCACACTTATCAGCGGATTCCCGGGAGAAACAAAACAAGACCATGAAACCCTGATGCAGTTTGTGGATGAAATGGAATTTGACCGTTTAGGTGTGTTTACCTATTCGCCGGAGGAGGACACCGCGGCTGCCGGAATGGAAGGGCAGATAGAAGAAGAGGTAAAAGAAGAACGAAGAGATGAGATTATGCAGCTGCAGCAGGAAATTGCCTATGAAAAGGCAGAAAATATGGTGGGAAAAAAGCTTCTTGTGATGATTGAAGGAAAAGTTTCCGATGAAAATGCTTATGTGGGAAGAAGTTATAAGGATGCCCCCAATGTAGACGGCTATGTTTTTGTGAATACAGAAAGAAACCTGATGACAGGCGATTTTGTTCCGGTAAAGATTACCGGGTCATATGAATATGATTTGATAGGAGAGATTGAAGAATGAATTTACCGAATAAATTAACCATACTCAGAATGATTTTGATTGTTCCCTTTGTAATTGTCATGCTGGAAGAAAGTGTGATACCACAGGGAAAATGGATTGCCCTGGCTATTTTTATCCTGGCAAGCCTCACCGATTTTGTAGACGGACATCTGGCAAGAAAATATAACCTTGTGACGAACTTTGGAAAATTCATGGACCCGCTGGCAGACAAGCTTCTGGTTTGTGCCGCCATGATTTTACTGGTGGAAATGGGAAGGATTCCGGCATGGGTAGTCATTATCATTATGAGCCGGGAATTTATTATCAGCGGTTTTAGGCTGATTGCATCGGATAATCATGTCGTAATTGCCGCCAGCTACTGGGGAAAATTCAAAACAGTATTTCAGATGCTTATGATTTGCCTTATGATTGCAGACCTTGGAGGAATTTTTGATATTCTTACACAAATTATCATGTGGATTGCCCTGATACTGACAGTCGTTTCCCTGATGGATTATCTGATAAAAAATAAGGATGTCATGAAAGAGACAAAGTAAAGGTTTTTTGGTTAAAAGGAAAGAAGGTGCAGTATGATTGCAGAATTGATTTCGGTAGGAACTGAGATATTATTGGGAAATATTGTAAACACCAATGCGGCATATCTGGCAGAAAAATGTGCCGCACTGGGATTATCCTGTTTTTATCAGAGTGTAGTGGGAGACAATGAGGGGCGTCTGTGTGATACCATCCGTATGGCACTTGACAGAAGTGATATTGTGATTTTATCCGGCGGACTGGGACCCACCAAAGATGATTTAACCAAGGAATGTGTGGCGAAAGTGCTGAACAGGGAGCTGGTTTTAGATGAAGCCTCCAAAGAACGGATTAGCCAGTATTTTCTCAATCGGGGTATGGAGATTACAGAGAATAACTGGAAACAGGCATATGCACCAAAAGGGGCAAGGATTATCGAGAATGATAACGGAACCGCACCGGGTCTTATCATAGAGGATGGAGAAAAGCGTGTGCTCTTATTGCCGGGGCCTCCCAATGAACTGGTACCCATGTTTGAAGAAAAGATGGTGCCTTATCTTAAAGGGCTGGAAAAAGAAGTAATCAGTTCCGTTACGGTGAAGCTGTGCGGCATTGGAGAAAGTGCGGCAGAAACCAAAATTCTGGATTTGATTGAAGGACAAAAAAATCCTACCATTGCTCCCTATGCAAAAACAGCCGAAGTACATTTCAGAATTACCGCCAGGGCAGTAACAGAAGAAAAAGCACAGGAGCTGATACAGCCTGTCATAGGTAAGCTGCAGAAGCGTTTTGGAAATGACATCTACACACTGGATGAAAAGGTAACGCTGGAAGAAGCACTGACGGATTTTGTAAAGGAAAAGGGACTGACCATTGGAACGGTGGAATCCTGTACCGGAGGAATGATTGCATCAAGGCTTACCAATGTAGCAGGCGTTTCCGCGTGTTTAAAAAACTGTCTGGTTACTTATTCCAACAAGGCAAAAAGAAAGCTGGTGGGAGTAAAAAAGAAAACCCTGGAAAAATATGGTGCCGTAAGTGCAAAGACTGCCAGGGAAATGGCACAGGGAATGGCAAAGCTTCATAAGTGTGATGTTGCCATTGCGGTGACAGGCATTGCAGGTCCTGACGGCGGCAGTAAGGAAAAGCCGGTAGGACTGGTGTACATTGCCTGTCATGTATGCGGTGTCACCACAGTGAAGGAATATCATTTTAGCGGAAACCGCAGTAAAATCCGTGAAAGCACTACAGCGAATGCCCTGATACTGGCAAGAAAATGTCTTATGGAGTATTTTCATATTGCAGATAGCGGTCAATAACACCGGCACTTCCGCGAACCGTAATCAGGGTTCCTTCCGGCAGATACCGGGTGGACAGAATATTGGCATCTTTTGTTAAAACAGAAATAATGTGCCCTTCGGAAAAAGGAATTAATAAGGTGACTTCCTTGTCTTCTTTGGAAAGACAGCCGTCAATGGCAAGAAGCAGTGCATCAATTCCTTCTTCCTGCCGGGCAGAAATATATAATTTATTATCCACTAATTTAGGCTTCGCCCCTGCATCCAGTTTATCTGCCTTGTTATAGACATAAAGAACCGGAATGTGGGAGGCGGATAATTCTTCTAAAGTCTCCCTGGTTACCCGGATATGTTCGGTAAAATCCGGGTCGGAAAAATCAATCACATGTAAGATTAAATCCGCATCCTGTACCTCCTGTAAGGTGGAACGGAAAGCTTTTATCAGATTGTGGGGAAGCTTGTCGATAAATCCCACCGTATCGGACAGTAAGAAGCTTTTTTGTCCGGGAGGGTCAATCTGGCGGACTGAGGTTTCCAGGGTTGCAAACAGCATATCTTTTTCCAGTACTTTTTTGGATTCATCCTTACTGAAACGTGTAACAAGCTTATTTAAAATCGTGGACTTTCCGGCATTGGTATATCCGGCTAAAGCTACTTTGGGAAGAATCGACTGATTCCGTTTTTTCCGCATGGTCTTTTTGGCCTGCTCCATATCGGCAAGTTCCTTTTTTAACATGGAAATATGCTTTTCAATGTGCCGTCTGTCCAGCTCCAGCTTCTTTTCCCCTGCCCCCTTGTTGCTCATGGAACCACTTCCTCCGCCCTGACGGCTTAAGTTGTTATGAAGCCCTACCAGCCGGGGAAGCATATACTGGTACTGTGCCAGTTCTACCTGCATTTTTGCTTCCGCAGTTTTGGCACGTTCATGGAAAATCTGTAAGATAAGGGAGGTACGGTCCAGGATAACGGCATTTAACTCCTCAGACAAATTTCGAACCTGAATGGGAGAGAGGGCATTATCAAAGATAACGGTATTTGCCTCATACATGGACAGACTTTCCCGGATTTCCCTTACCTTTCCGGTGCCCACATAAAGGGCAGTGTTGGGAGAGGGAAGGTTTTGCGTGTGAATACAGGCAACTTCCATGTTGCAGGCTTTTGTCAGCTCCTGTAATTCTTTCATGGAATGTTCAAAAGCCGGAGTATTATCTATGTTTACTCCGACTAAAATGGCAAGGTCTTTTTTGGTGTTGTTTTCAATCATAAAATATCCTCCGGTCTGGGATGTTATTTTAACTGCTTTTCATATTCTTTTTTCTTTTTATGATATTCCTCTAAAGAAAGAAATTTAAAAATGGTTTTTCTTCCGATATAGCAGACAATCCATGCAAAGATAACCCCGAAGAGGGCACCGCTGCTGTCAATCATTACATCACGGTAAGAAGAATTTCTTCCTGCCACAAAGGACTGGGAATACTCATCCAGAAAAGCCACACCGACACAGAGAAGCTCTCCCAATATCAGAAGAAAGATGCCCCGCACTTTATAGACATATAGGGGAAACACGATGGTAACCGCCAGGGCAAAAAACTCGGTAAAGTGAGCCGTTTTCCGGATAAGGGGATGAATCTGCAAAATAAGCTGGTTTAAGGCTTCGTTGGAAAGCCCCTTGGAAAAGAGCCTGTTATAGGCAAGCACAACGGTGTGGCTTACCTGATAACTCATGCCGGAAGAGGCGGCTCCTTCCTGGGAAGACATATACAGAATAAAATACAACATACAAAAAGCCGGAACAAAGGATAAAGGTTTTAATAAATAACGCAGGGTTTTCTTTAAAAATAAAGAAAAATAATTCATGCTTCTGTCTCCTTATTAAAAATTACTTATTAATCAGCTGAATATGATTAAGTATCGGATCGGGAACCTTCTTTCCCTGTACATGGAATTTCTGAACCAGTTTTTCCAGACGGTACAGCTGTTGCTTTTTCTTTAATTCATAGGCACTTACAGATTCCGTAAAGGTATTGTTTGTTTTTAAATTGTTGCAGATTTCCGCCCGGAAAGGAATGTGTGCGGCAAAAATCCGGCGGACAATCTTATTTAATTTTACGGAACCCTTGGATTCAAACAGAATCCAGCTTGTATAATCCATAATAAACAGACTCTTGTAGTTGTTTTTGGCACGAGCCATTGCCAGTTTGATTTTTTCCTTCGTACCCTGGGATAACTCGCGGTTTTTGTTATAAAACAGGGCATAGTCGTAATATTCACTGGTAAGGGAATGTTCGGAAATATCGTTCCATCGCATACCCTGTATCCGGCGGCACATTTCCCATCTGAAATCACCCACCATCTGTATCATGGTGCGGTCAAGGGTTTCTACATGGAAAACAGATAACATCATTCTTCCCGGAGTGGAACGCTGCATTCCTTCAATTTCCTGCCAGCAGATGCCGTTGGAGCCGACGTTTGGCATAAGGATAAAATCCGGTCTCACGTCAATCATGACGTGCTCACGTAATCCCGAAGCTTCATCTGCAAAGAGATAACTGCGGTAAAAAGCAGAAAAATCAACCTCCAGAAGCTTATTTAAGGATTCTTTGATTTTATAAGGAGTCACCAGCATGCTTTCCAAATCCTTCAGGGTATTTTCCTGGATGAAAATCGGACAGAAGGTGGTAACATGTCCCTGCGTGATTTTATTTACGGAAGGGAACATATTCTCCAGCTCGTACATCACCTTACCGGTGGTGTCATCCAGCATTTTCTGAACCGTACCGGAATCAATCCTTTTCTGTACCTTAAGGGTCTGGACATAGGTGGCATAATCCTGGGAAAGCTCATTACGGCTGGGCTGTTTTATTCCCTGGTAAATTGCCTGAATCCATTCATAAAGGGTATAGATTCCATGGACAGGGTCACCCTGATAACTGGGGGCAATGCTGTAAAGGTAAGCCGCATTATTCAGTCCTGCCAGCTCCAGATCCACATAGCCGAAATTTAAAAACATCTTTATGACAATGGGCGGTGTAGGGTCGTTTAAGGCAATCTGGAACACCTCTGTATAAATAATGTTGAATAACCGGGTAAGCTGCCTGCGGATGGTATCTGCATTTTTATCGACGGAATTCTTATCCGGCAGCTGCTTGTACAGGTTAATATACTTGACAAATTCCCCTCTTGTAACCGCCATGGTATCTGCGTAATCCAAAATCGTGTCTAAGGAATGGGCAAGCTTTTGCTCTACCTGCGGCAGACTTTCCTCAAGGGTTGCATTATAAGAGTGGTCACGCTTCAGCTCATGCTGGTAGTCGCTGATTCTCTGGTTTATCAGATGTTTGTCAATAAAGGCATGACCATTTAAAATACCAATCATTTTGGCAATTCGTTCTTCCAGCACCGCCGTATCCTTCTGCATATTTTTTGCCCGGAATAAAAGGTCTGTATACAGGTCAAATAAATCCAGGGAAGTTTCATTTAATAAAAGCTGGCTGATATCACGGAGATAGTTGCCGATATCTTCACTGGAATACAATAGTTTATGGATATCGTTTACGCCTCTGGCCAACAGTCCCATAACAAAAGCAGAGTTTGAAAAAACAGGGTTATGCTCTAAAATGGGAGCCTTTAAGGACTGATAATAGGAGTCCAGCCAGAAAGGCGGTTCTTCTGCCCCCGGTGTATAAGGACATAGCTGTTCCTTGTTTGCCAGGGATTTTAAAGGCAGATTCAGATAAGAACATATTTTCTGGTAATTGGATAAAGCCGCCTCTATATAATGATATATCTTTTCCTGCTGGCCTAACAAAGAATGATAGTAATTTAAGACCTTTGTGGTAGTCTGCACCATGGAAAGCACCAGAAAATGACACACATCCTTTTGTTCCGTAAGTAAAGATTCCAGTGCGGAAAAATCTGCCAGGGAATAAGAGATGGTGCTGGTGTCCTCCAACGCTTTATAAGTAAAAGAATATTCCTTAAAACCAAAATCGAAGATTCCGATAACGTCTCCTTTTTTTAAGGTAAAGGTTTTGGCTGTTTCGGATGAATCATAAATGGCGGCAACACTGCCGGATGTAATAATCTGGAAACAGACAAAGGGGTCACCGGAATGCACGATGGTCTGATTGCTTGTATAATTTTTCAATTGAGAATACCTCCCTCCATACTTTACCATCATATCACATTTTTTCACGTTTTTATATAAGTTCGCTGTACTTTTTTTTCTTTTTGTGATACTTTTATTATGGGTATATTAGAAGAAAGGATGGGGACTATGAGTACAGAAATGTTAAGTAACGAAGAAATTGTTGAATATTACAGAAAAGACGCAACAAAACTGTTTCGTTATTTAAGCTGGTTGGAGAGTAAAAGCGGACAAAGTGTAAGCAGTATTTACGGCGGGGAAGGAATCGCCACAAATTCGGTGCCTTTCCCGGTATATGAAGGAACTTTGATGAATTTTGTAAAGGAAGCACTGGATACCTGCTTTATGGATAGAAATTATGTGTATGTTTATTCCAGATACCGGTTAAAAGACGTAAAAGATGAGCTTCGTTTCATCCAGAATGCCACGGTACGTGATATGGATAAGCTTGCGGGAATCTTATCCCGGTATATCCTGGGAGGAAGAACCAAGGCAAGATTATGGAGTGACGGCGTTACCATGGGAGTGTACCTTTCTGTCCTGACGAAGATGAAGGAACTGATAGAATACTGGGACGGACAACGGGTGGAAGAAGTGCGAAACTAGAAAAGGTATGGAAGGATAAATGGGAGATAAATCAGAACAGAAACGGGAATATATTCTGAAAAAGGCAAAAGAAGTATTTGCCCTGAAGGGGTTTCGTGACGTTACCATGAAGGATATTGTGGAAGCCTGTGACATCAGCAGAGGGGGTCTGTATCTGTATTACGGAAGCACAGAAGAGATTTTTAGGGATATCCTTGCAGGGGAACCGGAAAATGAAGAGGATGATATTACGGGGCAGATTACAAAAGATTCCACGATGACGGATTTTCTGATGCTTTTTTTAAAGGAACAGAAAAAAATCATCTTACGGAAAAAACAGGATATTACCATTGCTACCTACGAATATCTGTTTGCCCATAAGCCGGAGAAAAAAGCAGAGAATCCGGGCTATGGACAGTTTGAAACCGGAATTATGGTGTTAACCAAAATTCTGGAGGAGGGAGCAAGAAGAGGGGAATTTTACTTTGAAAATGCCAAAGCAGAAGCCTTTAACATTATGTATGTACTGGAAGGCATGAAAATATGTGCGAAAACCTTTGGACTATCGGAGAGCAAAGTGGATCAGGAGCTTTTATATCTGGTTTCCGGTCTGGTAATAGAGGAAGAATAAGAAAGGCGGCTGTTGCATGGGTTCTTTTTAAAAAAAGTGAAGCTTAATGCACCAGCCCCCTTTGTCTGTTAAGGAAAGGAATGTGGTTTTGAACAAGAGAAATTATCAGAAAGAAATGGAAAAAATAATTGAAGGAATGAAAGGCGTTAGGAAGTCCCTTTTACTTCACAGCTGCTGTGCTCCCTGCAGCAGTGCCGTACTGGTGGCTTTGCAGGAAATTTTTGAGATTACCGTTTTTTATTATAATCCCAATATATCCGGAAAGGAGGAATATCAAAAAAGGGTAAAAGAGCAGAAACGGCTGATAGAAGAACTGAATAAAAAGAAACCGGATTTTTCGATTGCTATTCTGGAAGGAGAATACGAACCGGAAAAATTTTTTGAAGCGGCAAAAGGACTGGAGAAATGTCCGGAAGGGGGAGAACGCTGTTTTAAGTGCTATGCCCTGCGTCTTGAACAGACGGCACGTGTGGCAAAGGAGAAAAGCTTTGACTTTTTCACCACCACCCTTACCATAAGCCCCTTAAAAAATGCTGAAAAATTAAATTCGACAGGGGAAGAGATGGAAAAAAAATATGGTGTTTTTTTCCTGCCCTCCGATTTTAAGAAAAAAGAAGGCTATAAGAAAAGCATCGAGCTTTCCAGAGAATATGATTTGTACCGTCAGAATTTCTGCGGATGCGTATTTTCCAGGGCAGAAAGCCTTAAGAAATTTTCTTGAGAGTACCATCAAACTATGGTAGAATATTTTGGAATCATCCGTTTCGGATGGAAAGCGGCTTTGTAAAAAGAGACAGTAATGAATAAGATGGAAATGGAGAAGCTATGAAAAAGATACTTGAATTGATTTCGGAAGAAATGCAGAATGCTTTTTTGGAAGCAGGCTATGATAAAGAACTGGGAAAAGTTACGGTTTCCAACAGACCCGACTTATGTGAATACCAGTGCAACGGTGCCATGGCAGGAGCAAAAAGATATAAAAAAGCTCCTATTATGATTGCAAATGAAGTTGTGGAAAAGCTGGCAGACAGTGCTGTTTTTGAAAGTGTGGAAGCAGTGATGCCGGGATTTTTAAACTTAAAAGTAAAACCGGCATTTTTGAAGGCTTATTTAGAGGAAATGCGACAGAATAAAAAATTCGGCGTGGAAGAGCCGGAGACGCCGGAAACCATTATCGTGGACTACGGCGGACCCAATGTGGCAAAACCGCTTCATGTAGGGCATCTTCGTTCTGCCGTTATCGGAGAAAGTGTAAAACGTATCTGCCGTTTTATGGGACATAAGGTTATCGGGGACATTCACCTGGGAGACTGGGGCTTACAGATGGGCTTAATTATGACAGAGCTTAAGGAAAGAGAGCCGGAGCTGGTATATTTTGATGAGGATTATACCGGGGAATACCCGAAAGAAGCACCGTTTACCATAGGGCAGCTGGAAGAAATCTATCCTACAGCCAGTGCAAAATCTAAGGAAGATGCGGCATATAAAGAAAAAGCCATGGAAGCAACCTACAAGCTGCAAACCGGAGTCCGGGGATATCGTGCCCTCTGGAATCATATCATTGATGTATCAGTAGCGGATTTAAAGAAAAATTATGCCAACTTAAAAGTGGATTTTGACCTCTGGAAAGGGGAGTCTGATGTACAGGACATTATTCCTGATATGGTGGAATATATGAAAAAAGAAGGCTATGCATATATCAGTGAAGGTGCTCTGGTTGTGGACGTAAAAGAGGAAACCGACACCAAAGAAATTCCGCCCTGCATGATATTAAAATCCGATGGTGCTTCCCTTTATAATACAACGGACCTTGCAACCATTATGGAAAGAATGAAGGAATACGAACCGGATAAGCTGATTTACCTTACGGACAAACGGCAGGATTTGTATTTTGAACAGGTGTTCCGCTGTGCCAGAAAGACAAAACTTGTAAAGCCTGAGACGAAGCTTATACACATAGGCTTTGGTACCGTAAATGGAAAAGACGGCAAGCCTTTTAAGACCAGGGAAGGCGGTGTCATGCGTCTGGAAAGACTGATTTCGGATATCAACGAAGAAATGTATTGCAAGATAAAAAGCGGAAGGGATATTGCGGATGAAGAGGCGAAACAGACCGCAGATACCATTGCCCTTTCAGCGATTAAATATGGAGATTTGTCGAATCAGGCATCTAAGGACTATATTTTTGACGTTGATAAATTTACTTCTTTTGAGGGAGATACCGGTCCTTATATTTTATATACCATTGTACGTATGAAGTCTATTCTGAATAAATATAAAGAGCAGGGTGGAGAAACAGCAAATGCCAGATTGCAGGAAGTAACCAATGAAAGTGAAAAAGCACTGGTTATGGAACTGGTAAAATTCAATACCATGATGGAAAATGCTTTTGAAGAGACCGCACCCCATAAAATCTGTGCGTATATTTATGACCTGGCAAATGCCTTTAATAAATTCTATCATGAGACCAAAATTTTAGCGGAGCCGGAGGAAACAAAAAAAGGCGGTTATATTGCCCTTCTTTTGCTTTGCAAGGATATTTTGGAAACCTGTATTGATGTGCTTGGCTTTGACGCACCTGAGCGTATGTAAAAAAGGAGAAGGAATATGAGAGTATTAGGAAATTTACAGCCACAAAAAGTATTTCATTTTTTTGAAGATATCTGTAACATCCCCCATGGTTCGGGAAATATAGACAAAATCAGTGATTATCTGGTGGAATTTGCGAAAGAAAGAAATCTGGAATATTACCAGGACAGCCTTAAAAATGTCATTATCATCAAAGAAGCTTCCAGAGGGTATGAGAAGAAAGAGGCAATCATGCTTCAGGGACATATGGACATGGTGGCAGTGAAAACACCGGACAGTCTGATTGACATGACCACACAGGGGTTAAAGCTTCAGACAGAGGGTGACATTATTTATGCAGAAGATACCAGCCTTGGAGGAGACGATGGAATTGCGGTGGCTTATGAGCTGGCACTTTTAGATGATGACAGCATCCCCCATCCCCGTCTGGAATGTATTTTTACCGTAGATGAGGAAGTGGGCTTAAATGGTGCCGCAGCCATTGATTTGTCCGTATGTCAGGCAAAAAGAATGGTGAATCTGGATTCCGAGGAAGAGGGAATTTTCTTAACCGGATGTGCAGGCGGTATGCGTGTGGACTGTAAGCTTCCTTTACAAAGAGAAAAAAGAGACGGGGTTTTATGCGAAGTCTGTATCGGGGGACTGACAGGTGGTCATTCCGGGGCAGAAATTCACAAAGGAAGAGCCAACTCCAACGTTCTGATGGGAAGATTCCTGGTTCATGCAGGAAAAAAAGTGGAAATGAATCTGGTAAGTATGGAAGGGGGGCTGGCAGACAATGCCATTCCAAGGGAAACCAGAATGCAGATTGTAGTAGCAGACATGGAAGCCCTGGAAGCACAGGTCCGTGCTTTTGACGGGATGTTAAAAAAAGAGTATGCCACGAAGGATTCCGGTATTTTTACCAAAGTAACGGTAAAAGAGGTAGGCCAGTTTGAAGCAGTCACAACAGAAGACACGAAAAAAGCAGGCAATCTGATTTTCCTTCTGCCTTCCGGCGTGCAGGCAATGAGCGGTGACGTGGAAGGTCTGGTAGAGACTTCCTTAAATCTGGGTCAGATGTCTTTAAAAGAAGAGGGATTAAGTCTGGGATTTTCGGTAAGAAGCTCCATAGAGAGTGCAAAGTATATGCTGGAAGAAAAAATCTATACCTTAACAGAAGGTCTGGGCGGAAGCTGTAACACCACCGGAGATTATCCCGGCTGGGCGTACAGGGCTGATTCCCCGCTTCGGGATTTGATGAAGAAAATCTATCAGGATATGTTTGGAAAAGAGCCGAAGATTGAAGCCATCCATGCAGGTCTGGAATGCGGATTTTTCTTAGGCAAAATACCGGACTTAGACTGCGTTTCCATAGGACCGGACATGAAAAACATCCACACCACGGAAGAGACCATGAGCATCAGTTCTGTGAAGAGAATGTGGGAATTTATTCTGAAAATTCTGGAGGAAGCATAGATGATATTATTTCAGTCGGATTATACGGAAGGAGCCTGTGAGGCAATTATGCAGCGTCTGCTTGAAAGCAATATGGAGCAGACGGCAGGCTATGGGGAGGATGTTCACTGTGAAAATGCGAAAAAACTGATTTGCAAGGCATGTGGTGATGATAATCTCAGCGTGCATTTTCTGGTAGGCGGTACACAGACAAATATGACGGTTATCGGGGCAGCACTTCGTTCTTATCAGGGAGTGCTGTCCGCAGATACGGGACATATTCATGTGCATGAGACGGGTGCCGTGGAATCTTTGGGAAAAAAGATTCTGGCACTGCCTTCTGTGGATGGAAAAATTAAGGCAGGTCAGATAGATACCGCCTGTACCCTGCATAAACAGGATGCTTCCTTTGAACATATGGTACAGCCCAAAATGGTATATATCAGCCAGCCTACTGAGCTTGGAACCTTATATACGAAGAAGGAACTGGAAGAAATCAGAGATGTCTGCGACAGACACCGGCTGTACCTGTTTGTAGACGGGGCAAGGCTGGGATATGGTCTTGTGGCAGGGGATAATGATGTGGATTTAAAGACTCTGGCAAAGCTTGCGGATGTATTTTATATCGGCGGAACCAAGGTCGGTGCATTATTCGGAGAAGCCGTGGTAATAAAACACGCAGAATTAAAAACGGATTTCCGCTATATGATAAAACAAAGAGGCGGAATGCTTGCCAAGGGGCGGCTTTTGGGAATCCAGTTTGAAACACTTTTTGAAGACGGACTCTATCTGGAAATTTCCAGACATGCCATCCGTCTGGCAGATAAATTAAGGGAAGCTTTTGTAAAAAAAGGATATTCTTTTTTGGTGGAAAATACGACAAACCAGCTTTTTGTAATCATGGAAGACAAAAAACTGGAAGAATTGAAGGAACAATTTGGCTTCAGTTATCAGCAGAGGGTGGATGAAAGCCATAGTGCGGTACGGTTCTGCACCAGCTGGGCAACAAAAGAAGAAAATGTGGATGCCCTGATTGCGGCACTTTAAATGGGGGAAAGTGAGTGTCGAAGTTTAAAGTAAGTCAGGAGGCAGAATATGAGTCAGAAACAAAGAAGTAATAAAGAAATCATGCTGCTGATAGTATTTACCGCAGTGGTATGTCTTGGTGTTTTAAATTTCAGTTTACTTTTAGGGCTTTTGGGTTCTTTTTTCGGAATGCTTAAGCCTTTTATCTTAGGGGCAGGAATTGCCTTTGTGTTAAATCTGCCCTTAAAGTTTATGGAAGAAAAATGGCTGTGCCATTTGCCGGATAAGCTTAAAAAGAGCAAAAGAACCATAGGGATTGTACTGTCACTGCTTTTTTTTCTGGCAGTCATTGCCTTTGTGGTCATTACGGTGATTCCACAGATGGGAAGAACCATCAACCAGCTGGGAATGGAAATTCCCGTATTTTTTAACCGGGTATTTGAAGAGGCAAAGGTTCTTTTAGCAGATAATCCGCAGGCACTGGAATTTTTAAATGACCTGGAATTTGAAAGCTTTCAGTGGGAGGATGTTCTTACTAAGGCAGCAGGCTTTTTGAAAAACGGAGTGGGAAGCCTTCTTTCTTCCACCATGAATGTGGCGGGAAGTGTCTTTGGCTCCATCGTAAACGGAGTGATTGCGTTTATTTTTTCTATTTATATTTTAGGACAGAAGGAAAAGCTGAAAAATCAGACAGAGCGGATTATTAAAGCTTATTTTAAAGAAGAGACACAGAATAAAATTTTTTATGTGGCACAGCTTTTATACCGCAACTTCTCAAAATTTCTCACCGGACAGTGTATTGAGGCAGTTATCCTGGGCTCACTGTTTGTGGTTGCCATGACCATTTTCAGAATGCCGTATGCTTTTATGATAGGGGTACTGATTGCCTTTACGGCCCTGATTCCCCTGGTAGG
This sequence comes from uncultured Lachnospiraceae bacterium, assembly GCA_964503695.1. Taxonomy (GTDB): domain Bacteria; phylum Bacillota; class Clostridia; order Lachnospirales; family Lachnospiraceae; genus SFDP01. The sequence continues at coordinate 2,302 of CAZDAT010000004.1, read as the reverse complement.
GGCTTTTGTGGGGTGTTTTTTGGGAGCCTTTTTCATTCTGGTGGATTCTCCCATGAAAGCGGTCTGGTTTGTAATTATGTTTTTGATTTTACAGCAGCTGGAGGGAAATCTGATTTACCCGAAGGTAGTGGGAAATTCCGTAGGGCTTCCATCCCTGTGGGTTCTGGTGGCAGTTACGTTAGGAAGCAGTATGTTCGGGGTATTGGGAATGCTTATGTTTATTCCGCTGTTTTCCACGGCATATACTTTAATCAGGGAAGATGTAAACCGGAGAAACAAAGAAAAGTAAAAGGTGTATTGTCAGTAAAAGGAGGGGAGATATGATTTTTAAATGTAAAAGCTGCGGCGGAAATGTAGTATATCATCCGGAAAAAAAGACCATGTGGTGTCCCCATTGTGACAGCCTGGATTCGGAAGAACGATTAGAGCTGGAGAATATGGAAAACTGCATCAACTGTGGTGCACCATTGGAAAAAACGGATAAGTATACTTCTGCGTTAAGATGCAGCCATTGTGGTTCCTATCTTATTTTAAAGGAGAGGGTAGAGGGAAAAAACCGCCCGGATGTGATTCTCCCCTTTGCAGTTTCTAAGGAAAAGGCAGTGGAAATCTTACAAAAGGAATTTGGGAAAAGAATTCTCACACCGGATTCTTTTTTAAGCCATTCTACACTGGAATGTCTGGAGGGAAGCTACATTCCGTTCTGGCTCTATGATTATCTGGCAAGGGCAGATTATGAGGGAAAAGCCACTAAGGTAAGAGTGTACCGGAGCGGTAATTATGAGGTGACAGAAACGTCACATTATATGGTAAGCCGGAAAATGGATATTTCTTTTGATAAGATTCCGGTGGATGCGTCTGAACGGATGGCAGATGATATTATGGATTTGATGGAGCCTTACGAATATCAGGCGCTTCAGAATTTTGAAGAAAAGTATATGTCGGGATTCTATGGGGAAATGGCATCTTTTTCGGAATGCCAGGAAGAAGAAAGAGCCAAGAGTAAGGCAAAAGCAGATGCAGACAGCCTTTTGGCAGAGACACTTGCAGGCTATACAACCTGTGTTCCGGTACATAAGGATATTGAGCTTACGGATAAAAAAGTACGGCTGGCACTTCTGCCGGTCTGGGTGTACCGGTATCATTATAAGGGAAAAGAATATCTGTATCATGTAAACGGTCAGACAGGAAAAGTTATCGGAGAGACTCCCACGGATGCGAAAAAAGCCATTCTTTATTCGGGAACCGTGGCAGCCATGGCAGGCATGATATGGCAGAGTATCTGCTGGATACTGGGGGTGCTTTAGATGAAAAAATATTTGTGTTATTTTAAAATTCCACTGGTAATATTTGTCCTGTTCCAGATAGCCGGAATCAGTTGTAAAATAATTTCCACAAAACAGGGAAAGAAAGAATTTGTACGAAACAATCCGGAATGTACCACAGAAAGAGTCTTTGATTATGGGGAGGTTCTGACTGAGGAAGAGGAGCAAAAGCTTCGGGAAAAAATTGCACAGGCAGAAAGTGCATGTGGGACTGATATTGTGGTTGTGACGTTAAATGAGCCTTTGGAAGAGTATATCAACTTATATGGGATGATGAGCATGGAGGAATTTCAATCCATGATTGGCGAGGCAGGAATCGGACCCTATCAGTATATGGAGCTTCTTGCAGATGGTTTTTATGACAGGCATGAGTTTGGATATAACAGACCTCATGGAGACGGGGTCTTACTGTTGGATAACTGGTACCGGCAGTCAGATGGCAAAATTTATTCCTGGATGAGTACCTCGGGAAAGGCGGAACGTAAGCTTGGCTCGGAAGACATTGAACGGATCTTGGGGCTTGCTTTAAGCAATGTGGATGATGAGCCTGCCGCAGCCTACGAATATTTTGCGGAGCTGGTCTGTGATTATTTAAAGCCTCAGGGGAATGTAGGGCAATCGATGGGCGGATGGATTTCTGCCATGATAGGAATTGCGGCAGGAGTTATTTTCTTCTTTGTTAATTATGGAGGAAGAAAAGGCAGAAAAACCGTAGAGACCAGAACTTATGTTAAAAATGGAAAACCTGTTATCAGAAACAGACAGGACATCTTTTTAAATAAAACGGTCACCCGGAGAAAGATAGTAACGGAAAGCAATAGTCATGGCGGGGGCGGACATCATGTTTCTGCAGGAGGCAAAAGCCATGGCGGCGGCGGTCACAGCAGATAAGGGTGATTGAAAAGTTTAATAAAAAAGAAAATATAAAAAAAGACCCGCTGACGGTACGGGTCGTTTTTTATATTTATGTTATGCGA
>CAZDAT010000003.1:0-25563 GCA_964503695.1 uncultured Lachnospiraceae bacterium | reverse complement strand
GAGGACTGAAAATCCTCGTGTCACTGGTTCGATTCCGGTTCTGGGCATCTTTCATAAAATAATATGCGGGTGTAGTTCAATGGTAGAACACTAGCCTTCCAAGCTAGATACGTGGGTTCGATTCCCATCACCCGCTTTGTCAGATAAGATATGCTTGACAGATGCATAATTATCTGATATACTAAATAAGTTCGATAAGAACAATATATATTTTATGCGCGAGTGGCTCAGCGGTGGAGCATCTCCTTGCCAAGGAGAGGGTCGCGGGTTCGATTCCCGTCTCGCGCTTTTGTTATGTAAAAAGATAAAAAGAACTGTTACAGAATGTAACAGTTCTTTTTGCGTTTTGTATGATTTGTGTTATACTAAAAAGACAGAGTGCAAAGGAGAAAAAAGATGTCAGAGAGTATAAAGTCAGGTAAGTCATTTCTTAAAAATAAAGCTTCTATTGATTTGGTAGAAGGTTCTATTGCCAGAAATCTATTGTTATTTGCAATCCCTTTATTTATGGGACAGCTTTTACAGCAGTTTTACAATATGGTGGATGCGTGGGTTATTGGAAATTTTGCAGATAACGATGCGTTTGCGGCAGTCAGTTCGGCAGGAAGCATGACCTTTCTGATTGTAGGTTTCTTTAATGGGATTGCTATCGGCGGTGGTGTTATTATCTCAAAATATTATGGGGCAAAAGATGAAATTAATGTGGTAAAGACGATACATACAAATTTTCTTTTTGGAATCATTGCTTCGGTGTTGTCCACGGTTGTGGGATTAATCATGATGCCGCATATTCTGGTGTGGATGAAAACACCGGAAAGTGTCATGCAGAATTCCTTAAGTTATTTTACGATTTATTTTGCCGGGGTATCTACGGTGATTATGTATAATATCTGTATGTCCATTATGCGGGCATTGGGAGACAGTGTTCATCCGCTATATTATTTAATCATATCTTCTGTAGTAAATGTAATTTTGGATTTGCTGTTTGTGGCAGTTTTCCACTGGGGCGTGGCAGGGGCAGCCATTGCAACCGTAATTGCACAGGGCTTAAGTGTTGTGCTGTGCCTTATCAGAATGTGCAGGATAGAGGATTATACCCGGCTGGATTTCAGAAAAATACATTTTTATAAAGATATTATGATGGAAGTGGTAAAGCAGGGACTTCCGACGGGAATCCAGAATGCAGTCATCAGTATCGGAAATATTACGGTGCAGACAAATATCAATTCCTTCGGCTCTTATGCCATGGCAGGCGTAGGTGCTTATTCAAAGATTGAAGGCTTTGTTTTTCTGCCGATTACAAGTATGTCCATGTCACTGCCTACTTTTGTAAGCCAGAATCTGGGAGCAAATAAGATTGACAGGGCAAAGAAGGGTTCTGTATTTGGTACCATACTTGGGCTGATTACAGCGGAGCTGTTAGGAGTTGTGATTTATCTTGCGGCACCTTCCTTTATTAAAATCTTTGTAGATACGGCACAGTCCATAGAATTTGGAACCATTCATGCGAGGGTAACGGCATTGTTTTTCTTTCTGCTGGCTTTCAGTCATTGTGCGGCAGGAATCCTCAGGGGATGCGGAAAAGCTTTTATTCCCATGGCAATCATGCTGGCGTTCTGGTGTGGTGTGCGGGTAGTTTATGTAACAAGTATTTTAAAGGTAATACCACAGTTTCAGATGATATCCTGGGCATACCCATTAACATGGAGCTTAAGTTCCGTTGTATTTCTAATTATTCTTGTGAAGATGGACTGGACAAAAGCATTTCGTGTGATATAAAAAGAAAATTAAAAATAAAAGTGAGGGAAACAAAATGATTTGTAAAAGCATTAAAGAACTGGTAAATTATGGACTAAAAAGGGGACTTTTAAAAAAAGAGGATGAAATTTTTACCATAAATCAGTTGCTGGAATTGTTTGGCTTAGATGAAATGGAAGAAACAATATCAGAGCCTTTGGAAACAGATTTGGAAGTTATTTTAAAGGAAATGCTGGATTATGCGGTAGAAAAAGGTTTGATACCAGATGACATTACGCACAGGGATTTATTTGACACCAAGATTATGAGTAAGCTTCTTCCAAGACCCAGCGAGGTAATTGGAGAATTCTGGAGATTATATAAGGAAGAATCTCCAAAGGCGGCTACTGATTATTATTACAAATTCAGTCAGGATTCGGACTATATCAGAAGATACCGGGTTTCAAGAGACCAGAAATGGACAACAGCCACGGAATATGGGGATATGGACATTACCATCAATCTGTCAAAACCGGAAAAAGACCCGAAAGCCATTGCGGCAGCCAAAAATGCAAAACAGGCGGGATATCCGAAGTGCCAGCTCTGTGTGGAAAATGAAGGCTATGCAGGAAGGGTAAACCACCCGGCAAGGCAGAACCATAGAATTATTCCCATAGAGATTAATCACAGTACCTGGGGATTTCAGTACTCTCCGTATGTATATTATAACGAGCATTGTATTGTCTTTAACAGTAAGCATATTCCGATGAAAATAGAACATGGCACGTTTGTCAAGCTGTTTGATTTTGTAAAGCAGTTCCCACACTATATTGTTGGCTCTAACGCAGACCTTCCCATTGTAGGCGGCTCTATTTTAAGTCATGACCATTTTCAGGGAGGAAGCTATGAATTTGCCATGGCGAAGGCTAAGGTGGAAACAGAATTTGAAATAGAAGGATTTGAAGATGTAAAAGCAGGAATCGTGAAGTGGCCTATGTCAGTCATCCGTCTTTCGGGAAAAGATACGGACAGAATCATTGCTTTGTCAGATAAGATTTTGGATGCGTGGCGGGAATATACGGATGAGGATGCTTTTATCTATGCGTATACCGGGGAAGAGCCACATAATACCATTACCCCCATTGCCAGAAAGCGGGGGGACAATTATGAGATGGATTTGGTGCTCCGTAATAACATTACTACAAAAGAACATCCTCTGGGAGTATACCATCCCCATGCAGGACTGCATCATATCAAAAAAGAGAATATCGGTCTGATTGAGGTTATGGGGCTTGCGATTCTGCCTGCAAGATTAAAAAAGGAAATGGAACTTTTAGCGGATGCCCTGCTTACCGGAAAAGATATCAGAAGCATCGATGTACTGGAAAAGCACGCAGACTGGGTGGAAGAATTTCTTCCAAACTATGAAAAAATTGAAGAAAGCAACGTGATGGAGATTCTTCATGAAGAAATCGGAAAGGTATTCAGCCGGGTTCTGGAGGATGCCGGAGTATATAAACGTAACGAAGAAGGAAAACGTGCATTTATGCGGTTTGTAGAGAGCATTAAATAATTTGCCGGTTGGAAAGTTAATTGTGCAGTTTTGCAATTATCTGTTTAAAAAGAGCAGGAAGGGAGATTACAATTTGAAAGAATGGAAATTAAATTTTGATACACCGGCAGGGGTGTGGACAGAAGCATTACCGCTTGGAAACGGCAGGCTGGGAGCCATGATATATGGCGGAAAAGAGGATAAGGTGTCCTTAAACCTTGCGTCTCTCTGGTCCGGAAGCGGGGAGGAAAAAGGAAACCCTTCCTCAAAGATGCCGGATTGGCAGAAAATACGGGAAGATATTTATGCCGGGGCTTATGGTGCGGCAGAAGAAAAGATAAAAGAATCTGTTCTTGGAGACTGGACAGAGGCATATATGCCGGCGGCAGATTTGCATTTACAGATATGGGAAAATGAGAGGGAAGAAAGAACTGATTTTTACAGGGAACTGAATTTATCCAAAGCTTTATATATGGAAAAGGATTCTTTTTATGAAAAAGAAGCTTTTGTGGATTTTTCCCATAATGTATTGTGTATAAAAATTAAGGCACGAAACAATCAGAAAATTTCTCTTCGCATCCTGCTTGACAGCCAGCTTTTTTATGAGTATGCAGAGGAGAAAAAAGAAGAGGTTCTGGTGTTACAGGGAAGAGCACCCGGTTACGCGGCACCAAATTACTATGAATGCGAGAATCCCATACGATATGATAAAAAATCCATGGAATTTTGTATTGCATTACAGGCAGAAAATAAGGGCGGCACATTAAAGAAAGAAAACAAAAGTATTGTGATACGGGATGCCGGAGAAGTGACCCTTATGCTGTCCGGGGAAACCAATTTTATTCCGGGAGAAGTACCGGAGCTTTTAAAAGATTATCCTTATGGGGAAATAGCAAAAAACAATATTCAAAAAGCCATGGAAACAGGCTTTGAGAGCTTAAAAAAAGAGCATGGGAAATATTTTGGCAGTTTTTTTGACAGAATGGAGCTGCAATTAGGAGAAGAAAAAGAGGAAACAAAGACTGTAACGGAACGACTGAAGGCTTTTACGGATGGAAAAATGGATGCGGATTTTATGGCACTGATGTTCCATTATGGAAGATATCTTATGATTTCTTCCATGGCACAAAATGGAGAATGTGCAAATCTGCAGGGTATCTGGAATGCAAAATTAAGAGCTCCCTGGAGTTCTAATTATACGGTAAATATCAATACCCAGATGAATTACTGGCCGGTGGAGGTCTGTGGTTTAAGTGAGCTTCATAATTCTTTATTCACGTTGATGAAAAGAACGGCACACAGGGGTAAAAAAACGGCAAAAGATTTGTATGGACTGGAGGGCTGGGTCAGTCACCATAACGTAGACATCTGGGGACATTCTACTCCGGTGGGATATTATGGAAAGGATGCAAATCCATGCGTATATTCTATGTGGAATATGAGCTCCGGCTGGATGTGCCGTCATTTGTGGGAGCATTACTGCTATACTTTAGACACTGAATTTTTAAAAAATACGGCTTATCCTTTAACGAAAGGGGCAGTGACGTTTTATTTGGGATATTTACAGGAGCATGACGGGGTGCTTCTTACCGTTCCGTCTACCTCTCCGGAAAATATGTTTCTGGATGACAGGAAAGAGCCTCATGCAGTAACCATGGGGGCTACCATGGATATGGCGGTAATCAAAGAATTGTTTACAGATTACATATCCATGTGTGAAATTCTTGGAGAAACCTGTCAGGTGGAAGAATGCAGGGAAGCTTTGAAAAAACTGCCTGAATATAAAATAGGAAAGTACGGTCAGCTTCAGGAGTGGTATGTGGATTATGAAGAAGCAGATGTAAATCACAGACACGTATCTCATTTATATGGTTTATATCCGTCTGATACGATTCAGACGAAAGAGTTAAAAGAAGCCTGCAGGGTAACCCTCACAAGAAGAGGGGAAGAAGGTACCGGCTGGTGTATCGCATGGAAAGCGGCTCTCTGGGCTAGACTGGGAGATCCTAAGCATTTTCTTTCCCTGTTAAAAAATCAGCTCCGATATACCGCACAGGAAGAAATCAGCGTAAAGGGCGGAGGAACCTATGGAAATCTCTTTTGTGCACATCCGCCGTTTCAGATTGATGGAAACTTTGGCTATACGGCAGCTGTTGCTGAGGCACTTTTGCAAAGCCATGAGGGAAAGGTTCACTTACTTCCGGCTCTTCCAGAGGAGTGGAAAGACGGCTTTGTAAAAGGCATAAAGGCAAGAGGCGGTTTTACACTTTGCTTTGCCTGGAAAGAGGGCCAGGTTACGGAATATACCATCCGGGCGGTAAAGCCATCCGAGCTTATTCTTATGTGTAATGGAGAAGAAAAGACGATACAATTTACAAAAGATAATTTGGAAATTTCTTATGGCAGGAAAGGAAAATAATATGAGAACAGAAAAAGAACAGATTCGCTATGCGGCAGGCATTACACCAAGTAAAAGACAACTGGCATGGCAGCAGTTGGAATTTTATGCTTTTGCACATTTTGGAATGAATACATTTACCAATCGTGAATGGGGAGACGGAACAGAAGACCCTGCCCTGTTTGCCCCGGATGCTTTCGATGCCGACCAATGGGTGGAAGCGGTTAAAAGTGCAGGAATGAAGGCACTTCTTTTAACCTGTAAGCACCACGACGGTTTTTGTCTGTGGCCCAGTGCTTATACAGAACACAGTGTGAAAAACAGTCCATGGAAAGAAGGAAAAGGAGACGTAGTTCGGGAAGTTTCCGAAGCCTGTAAAAGGGGAGGAATAAAGTTTGGTGTATATCTTTCTCCCTGGGACCGGCATGATGCACGTTATGGACAGGGGAAAGAATATGACGATTACTTTGTGAATCAACTGACAGAGCTTGCCACCAATTATGGTGATATCTTCTGTTTCTGGTTTGACGGTGCCTGCGGGGAAGGTCAGAACGGCAAAAAACAGATTTATGACTGGCCACGTTATTATGAAGTGATTCGCCGCTTACAGCCCGATGCCGTAATTAATATCTGCGGTCCTGATGTACGCTGGTGCGGTAATGAAGCAGGTCACTGCAGAAAAAGTGAATGGAGCGTGGTTCCGGCAGGGTTAAGGGATGCAGAACGTACCGCTGCAAAATCCCAGCAATCCGACGATGGAAAATTTTCCAGAAAATATGACAGTAAGGATGAGGATTTGGGAAGCCGGGAGATGATTCGGGGTGTGGAAGAACTGGTCTGGTATCCTTCCGAGGTAGATACCTCTATCCGAAAAGGATGGTTTTATCACCCATCGGAAGATAATGAAGTAAGGACTGCTGATGAACTGCTTCATATTTATCTGGATGCGGTAGGTGCCAATGCCAGTCTGCTGTTAAATCTTCCGCCGGATACCCATGGAAGAATCGCAGAAGCGGATTGCAGGAGCTTAAAAGAACTGGGAAATAAAATAAACGAAATTTTTGCCCATGAGATTACAGATAAAGCCCGGATTACCTGTGAAACAGAAGAGAAAGAACACCCTGTCAGCAAAGTGGCAGATGGCAGGGAAGACACCTTCTTTAAGGCTTTAGAAGGGCAGGAAGCCAATACCATTACCCTGCAGTTTGAAGAAGAACAGCAGATTTCCTGCGTGGTACTGGGAGAATATTTACCCTGCGGACAGCGGATAGAAAGTGGTGAGATTCTGGCAGACGGAAGAAAAATTGCAGACTTTACCGTCGTAGGACATAAACGTATCTGTCGTTTTGCCCCGGTAAAAGCAAAGAATCTGGTGATTAAAATAACAGAATCCAGAACAGAGCCTACATTGCGGCTGCTGGGGGTATATAGGTAAAAAAGTTAACCATAAAAAAGACACTGGATTATAATACGGTTTTAATGACTGTAACAAAAGAGGCTGTCACATTAAGAAAATTAACTTTTGAAAATTAGCATTATATACAAATAAAACGACTTTTGAACGTAGTGAAACGGAGTTTTATTTGTATATAATGCCGTTCTTTTGAATTGTTATATCTTAATGCGACAGCCTCTTTTTAATAATTTATTTTACTTCCATGGAATTATCAGTTACAAACCTACAGTCCTTTGTCTCTAAATAATTGTTATCGGCAAAGTGGTTATCTTCTATAAAAAGCCTGTCCGTTGATTTTGCATAAATACAGGGGTTTTTATAAGAAGTAAAGGTGTTGCCGGTAATGCGGATGTTATGATGAACAGCACCCTCATGAACACGGTTTTCCGGCAAAATAAGAATGGGGGTCTCGCCGCAAAAATCAAATCGGTTATTTTTGATGGTCACATCAAGACACATTCCGCTTTCAAACCAGCCTCTGGCATCGTCGGAAAGAAGAATCCCGCTCATGGTAGTGTTGATAAAATGATTATTTTCTATAAGAACCTTTCCCCTGGTGGTAATTAAAAGTCCGCGGGTGATAATACGGTTTAGGGTGTTATTCAAAAAGGTAAAATCCGGGCAGGCACTGATATCTTCTATGGCATCGTTTATCACAGCGGCACTGGCATCGGACAAGGTTAGTTCAATTTCATATTCATTTAGCAGGCAGGAAGCTTCAATCACCGCCCTGCCCTTTTCCAAGAGTGTTACAGGGCTGATAAATGCAATTTCATCGCCCACCCGCAAAGGGTTAAAGCCATGGGTCTGGGGATGCATAAAGCGGACTGTGATTTTGTTGTCATTTTTCCCGGTAATGATAAAGTGGATTCCATGAACATTAAGACAATCGTCCTGTGCACCGTCAAAGTTGCTGTTTTGGACAGTGATTTTTCCACGGCACATACATAGCTGGATAAAGTCCGCGGCAGAGATAATTTTTCTGGCACTTCCTTTTTCCGGTGAAAAATCAAGGCTGTCAAAAAAGATGTTTTCACAATTCTGGGCAACAACAGACAGAGAATAATTAAATCTCTGCTTTATGTTTATCAAAGTTACATCGGTACATAAATCCATGAAAATCCCTGCAAACTGGCGGCGTACATCATAGAAATAGAAACGGTCACCGATGTCAAACCTTGTGGTGTCGTCATAAGAGACCTGTATCTTATGGTCACCGGTTTCGGTAATGCCTTTGTGGAAGGCTAAGGGGTGCAGGACCCGTTTTACATTATCGGGAGTTTCTTCTTTAATCAGTCCTATCCAGTCTGCCGTATCGGCATTTTTATCCGCAGCAGTCCTGTAATTTTTTCCGTAAAAATACATCCTTTGGTTTTCCCATTGGTACAGCGAATCGGCATCGAGCTCATAATCCACTGTATGGGCGGTTTTATGAAGTACCTTAAATTCATGCATATCGGGATGTGCATGACGAAGCTCCAGATTTTGAAGAGTAACGTTTTTACAGTGGATAAGAGCTATATTGGTAGCTTTTCCATCAATGATAAAAACAGAATCGTTTCCGTCAAAGGTAAGGTTTTCTATGTTTTCAAAAAGCATGGCAGGGGTATTTAAATGGGGCGTCTCATTTTCGCCAAATTCATTGTCTCCGGTGGTGTTTGTAATATAAAGCAGGCGTTTCTGGCATTTGTCGGCATCCATATAATAGGTGCCGTTTTCAAAGATTACCAGCTTGTTTTTCTCTTCCTTCTGTAAAGAAAATAACAAGCGGGTCATAGCTTCGGATATTTCTGTACCGGGGAGAATCCCGAAATCCCCGGCATGGATAACAGTGGGATTCTCGCAGTTTAAACAGGTATTCATATAAAAGTTCCTTTCTTAATCTGTTTTGTGTATTAGAAGCTTAAGATGTTAAAGTCCGGCTTCCACCTTTTTCTGGTACTGGGATGGCGTGATTCCGGTATGCTTTTTAAACTGCCGGATAAAAGTAGCAGTATTTTCAATACCGACAGCCTGTGCAACCTCGTAAACCTTGGGCGGGTCGGGCTGACTTAGCATTTCCTTTGCCTTTTCCATTCTTATGGCAGATATATAGGGAAGAAAATTGGCACCCATATTTTTCCCAAACCAGCCGGACAGATATACCGGAGTAATGGAAAAAACATCTGCAACACTATCCAGGGTAAGGGGCTCGTTTATATGTTCCAAAATATATTCTTCCATCCGCTGTTTCATATCCGGTGTCTGTTTTTGTCTGGCTGCAAACAGGTTTTGGATTAAATCCGTCAGAGTCCGGTACATATAATCGGTGTTATAAATTTCATATTCCGGAAAAGTTACCGGCCATGAAGAATTCATGGAAGCACATGCCTTTTCAAAAATAGACAGTAATTCCCGGTAATTGCTTTGAAAAGCAGAAAGCGGGCAGCCCCGGTCCGGATAAAGGATGTTGGTGACTTCCTGGTTAAGCTTTGAAATCGCCTGATTGCGGGCATATTCAAAAATCCGCTGGTGCATATCTGTATTTAGATGCCTGCGGGGAGCAAGGGCAGTTTTTTCACTGTAGGAAAAAACAAATTCCCGGCAAATTGGAGAAGCTAAAAGAGCATTGCGGGCTAACTGGTATTCGGCATATAATTCCCTGATATCCACACAATATTCCCGGATTCCGGCAAAAAGCTGTATTTCATGCCGGGAGTCACAAAGCATGGTTTCCAGAAATTTAAGAATATTTTCTTTATCTTCCGGTCTGGCAATCATGGCAAACTTATACTTGGAGATACTCATAAACTGCACCTCAAAATGTGCGGACAGTTCTTTTTCCAAAGAAGAAGCAAACAGTAAATCTTCTTCACCGGAATTATTCTGCAGGGCGAAAGCCATCAGCATATAATAAGGATATTTATTTTCCAGAATCTGCATGGTGGCATCATTTAACTGTGCCCCCCCGGAAATCAGATAATAGAGTGCGATTTTTTCCGGAACCACGTCTTTTGGCTGGGAAGCTTCCTTTAAAGTGTTTATTTCAAATAAAAGTTCATGTATCTGATTTTCGATAATGGCAATTTCATTATCTGTGGAATTGCCAAACTGTGAGGTAAATTTCTTTAAAGGAAGGTAAATCTTATAATTTAACAGTATCAGTATCATGGAGCTTGCCAGTAAAATGGCAAAGGTGATAAACATTATCATCTTCATATAATTTAAAGGCTGCATCAGGGCATCGTTGTTTATCAGGACAAGTCCTGTATAAGGGATGATGCTCATGGTGGAGGATGCACAGAAATATTTGGTATTTTCCACCGTAATAAAATCCTGGTTCAGTGCTTCTTTAAGCTGTTTGTCAGAAAGAAAAACACTTGTGTTTTCAATAATCTGTTCTCCGTCGTTCTGAATCACATAGCCTAAAAAATCATCACTGACGGTTTTATGTATGTTGGCAAATTCGGATAAATCAATCTGTACGGCAACACAGCCATATTCGTATAGTTTTTTTACATATAAAGCATAGGTGTCATTATACCGGTAAAGTCCTTCCGGCAAGGCACTGATATCTGTGTAGGAGTCATCCGAAAGTTTTAAAACTTTTTCCATAAAAACATCTTCGGTATATATTTCACCGTTATCCCGTACTATCTGCCCCGAATTGTTGATATATAAAAATACAGTTTTGGCATAAGGAAGAGACTGCCGCATGAGAGACATTCTGGAAGCGGACTGGCTGGCATTTGTCAGAAAGAAATCATAGTCCAGTCTGTCGGATAAGGCAAATACAAGGGAAGAATCCTGGAGACATAATGTCAGGAGAGTATCTAACCTGTCAACCTCAAGCTGAAAATCCTTGTTTAGTTTGGAAAGGGTTGCATGAGCCTGGTTATAACGCTCCTTTGCCAGTTGTTTTGAATATAAACAGCTGGAGAATACGAACAGAGTCGAAATAATCAGAAGTATGATTAAATTCAGATAAATAACTTTGTTTAAAATGCTTTTTCCTGGTTTCATAAAATCTTCCTTACATAAATTTTTTATAATGCTTTTTTATACTAACATAGAAGCTTAGGTAATAAAAGACAAAAAGAATTGCCAATTTTTAAGTTTGTTGTTAAAAATTCACATATATCTTAAAAATTATCAGTTTTTTTAAGAAATAGAAATTGATAACAGATAAGTAACAGGATAAGGTTAGAGCATAAAAAAAGAAACAAAAGGAGAGTGGAATTTATGAAAGAGAAAAGTTTCTGGCAGCGGTGCAAGAAACATAAAGCATTAATATTGATGTCCCTGCCGGGGCTTATCAGTGTATTTATCTTTTCCTATATCCCGATGTATGGAATTGTAATTGCGTTTCAGGATTACAACCCTGTTGACGGAATGTTTGCCATGAATAACTGGGTGGGACTGAAATACTTCAAACAGTTTATCAGCAATCCCTATCTGTTCAGGCTGATTCGGAATACGTTGCTGTTAGGATTATACACCCTGTTATGGAGTTTTCCGGCACCGATTATTTTTGCCCTGCTTATGGACCAGCTTACCAATGCAAGATTCAAAAAATGGGTGCAGACCATTTCCTACATGCCTTATTTTATTTCAACGGTAGTGGTAGTGGGACTGGTAAAAAACTTTTGCGGTATTGACGGGGTTATCAATTTTGTCCGGGGACTTTTTGGGATGGAAGCCATATCGTTTATGACCGACCCGGCATATTTCAGGACTATCTTTATTGCCAGCGGAATCTGGCAGGGGTTAGGCTGGGGAGCCATTGTATATCTGGCGGCATTATCCAACGTGGACCCGCAGCTTCATGAAGCGGCGACACTTGACGGGGCAAACAGATGGCAGAGAATACGTTATGTGTCATGGCCTGCCATCGTACCTACCGTAACGGTAATGCTGATACTGGAAAGCGGCAAAATTATTTCTTCCGATTTTTCCAAGGTACTTCTTTTATACAATGAATCTACCTATGAAACGGCAGATATTATTGGTACATATGTGTACAGGGAAGGTATTCTCGGCGGTAAGTTTGAATATACCACAGCCATCGGGCTTTTGACCTCATTGATTGCATTTATTCTTCTTATGACATCGAATTTTATAAGTAAGAAGGTTAGCGATAACAGCTTGTGGTAAGGAGGAAGGCAATGAAGAGAAAGAAAAAAATAAAAAAAGGTCTTGGCGACTGGATTTTTGACAGTGTAAATGTACTAATCATGCTTGTGGTGATTGCAGTCATGATAGTTCCGATTATTCATGTGGTGAGTGTTTCTTTTTCCATCGGAAGCGAAGTACAGAAGGGCGGACTGTTTCTGTGGCCTCATGGCTTTACCCTGGAGGGTTATAAAAAAGTTTTACAGGATAAGCTGATTGTCAGAAGCTACATAAATTCGATTGTTTATTCGGTAGGATACACGGTTTTAACGGTGGTACTGACCGCCCTTACGGCATACCCGTTATCCATTAAGGAATTTCCGCTAAAGAAGCCCATTACGATTTTTGTCATGATTACCATGTTTTTCAGCGGCGGGGCAATTCCTACCTATTTACTGATGAAGGAGCTTCATCTGATTAACAATCCTCTGGTTATGATTTTACCTTTTACGGTAACAGGATATAATCTGATTCTGTTTCGGACCTTCTTTTCCGGAATTGATTCCAGTATGCGGGATTCCGCAAGAATCGACGGAGCCGGAGAGTTCCGCATTCTGTTTCAGATAATGATGCCATTGTCCAAAGCCATTATTGCAACCGTATCTTTATTTACCTTTGTAGGAAAATGGAATGACTGGTATAATGCATTGATTTATCTGAATGAGGAAAAATATTATCCGGTGCAGATGATTTTAAGAAAGGTATTGTTTAATTCCACAGCCTTTGCCCAGATGGATCCGTCTGTGATGCAGATGTTTCGAAATAATGAAATTACCTCTGCCAATATCCAGATGGCAACCATCGTAGTCATTATGCTGCCAATTATGTGTATTTATCCGTTTTTGCAGAAATACTTTGCGGCAGGTGTTATGGTAGGCGGCGTAAAGGGGTAAAAAGTTACATACAGGTCATTCTTGATGAAGATATCATCAAATGATAAATAAAAAAACAGGGAGGTATCACAAATGAAACGAAACAAGCTTTTAAAACTGACAGCATTAGGTTTATGCGTATCCATGCTGTTGGCAGGATGCGGCGGTGGAACAAAAGACACAGCCCAGAAAACAGAAAATGGGGCACAGACATCCGAAAGTGCAGATGGCCCATTATCCTTTAAGGTAACAACCGTATATTTCGGAGAAACATCGCCGGAAAATACAAGGATTCAGGAAGAATGGATTAAAATGTGTGAAGAAAAACTGGGAAGAGAACTGGATATCAAATTTGAATATATTCACACAGGAGATTATACGGAAAAATTACAGGTTATCAATGCCGGAGGAGATTTGCCGGATATTCTTACCTGTTACAGTACCACAAGCTCTGTTGATGCAAAACAGATAGTAGATGAGTATGGTTCCAAGGGAATGTATGTAAACCTTGCCGAACATCTGGATGATATGCCAAACTATAAAGCATTATTAGAAAAAGACCCTACAGCCCAGGATACATTATTTACTCCCGAAGGAGATTTGTATGGAGCTTATAACTTAAGCATTACGCGTATCGGTTCTGCCCATGGTGCAGAATCTACCATGATGGCAGTGAAAAACAGTGTATTAAAGGAACTGAATCTGGAAATCCCTACCACACTGGATGAAGTATACAATGTGGCAAAAGCTATCAAAGAGGCGGGAATTTCCAATTATCCTATTGTACAGCAGGAAGAATGGCAGAATCCGGAAAATGTAGTATTTACTTCCTATCATACGAGTTCAAACCGTTACTATGATGGAACAGAATTTAAATACGGTCCTCTTTCTGATGACTACAAAGAAGCCCTTCAGTATTTAAATAAGCTTTATACAGAGGGCTTGATTTCACCGGATTATTTTACCTATACCACAGATATGGGTAATGCAGATTTAGAAGCAGGTAAAGCCTGCATCCTTCTTTCCGCATGGGAAGGATATCCGGGACAGTGGGCAAAGACTCGTGCAGAAGAAGAATGGGTAGCAGTACCGATTCCGACCTCTGATGCATATCCGGATGATGCATGGCAGTTTGAAAGAGAATTTACCAGCGAATATCAGTTTAACTCTAAATACAGTATGGTAATTTCCGCATCTTCACCTGTAGCAGATGAATTGGTAAAATTTGTAGACCTTCAGTATGATGAAGATGTGATTAATTTATTAAACTGGGGAATTGAAGGCGAAACCTATGAAGTAAAAGAAGGAGCAAAATCTTTACTTATTGAGAGGGAACAATGGGAAGAATATGGTATGCCTATTTCTAATAATATGCGTTCCGGTATTTTCCCACAGCCGCAGGATATGGATTTATGGAGAATTGAAACAGACAGTGTAGCACCAATTTACTGGAATGGTGAAATTATAAACGATAAGCTGGTTGCATTTTCAAGTGAGGCTATGGATGAGACTAATACCAGTCCCCGTGACGGACAGCCTAATCCTTCTCTTTCCGCAGATGAATCCAGTGAATATGCAAATATCATGACTCCGGTTGAAACCTATGCAAAAGAACAGAAGGTAAAATTCATCAAGGGTGAACGTTCCTTTGACGAATGGGATAAATACATCGAAGAACTGAATAAAATGGGTGATATTGAAGCCGCAATGGAAATTTACAACAGTAAATTAAAATAAGAAGTAAGAAATGTGAAAAGAGCACGAAATTGCTTTTTATGAATAACTGTAAAACAAGTGATGGGCTCGCTGTAACGGCGGGTCCATTCTTGTACCCTGGGAGAAAAAGCATTATAATAAAATCAGAAAGGAAAATGTATCGCAATTAAAAAAACTAATTAAAAGAGGTACATCAGGATAGTCAGATGGAAAAAAGAACATATTACTTTAGTGACAGACTGGGAAATGATGAGAATGACGGAAGTATTCAAAGCCCTTTCCGGTCTTTAAAAATGGCAGGAAAATTAAACTTAAATCCACAGGATGAAATTCTTCTGGAATGCGGCTCAGTCTTTAACGGACAAAGTCTTCACCTTAAAAACTGTGCAGGTACCAAGGATGCTCCCATTCTTATAAGCTCTTATGGAGAAGGAAAAAAGCCTGTGATTCATGCAGATGGAGGAGGTATATGGTATCAGAATTATGGAGGAGAGATTGATTCTCCCTGCCATGTGTGGAAAGGTTATGTATCTTCCGCAGTGTTATTATATGATTGTGAATATATAAAGGTGGAAGGACTGGAAATTACCAATAATCCTGAGATTTTAGGAGAAATATATAATCAGGCAGATACCATGTCAAGAACCGGAATTGCCCTGGTGGCACAAAATAAGGGAACACTCCATAACATTGAAATCTGCGATTGTGAGATTCATGACGTAAAGGGAAATGTATACGATAAACATCTGAACAATGGAGGAATTTACTGTACGGTATTAAAGCCGGAAAGTGAGAGTGCCGAAATTGCAAGATATGACGGGATTCATATTCACCATTGTGTATTGAAAAACTGCAGCCGCTGGGGAATGGCAGTGGGCTATAGTTATACGCATTCCCATTTTAAGGGAGCCCGGATTTTGGAGGAAACCATAGAAAAATACGGACATACCAATGTGGTTTTGGAATACAATTATCTGGAAAATATCGGCGGAGACGGAATTACCCCCATGTATTGCCTGCGGCCTCTGGTACAATATAATGTTTCCAAGGATATTGCGGTGCAGATTAATGATGAAGTATACACCGAAGAGGGAAGCCGGGGCGGAAAAACGGCAGCAGCCATCTGGCCATGGAAATGTAAGGATGCCCTGTTTCAGTATAATGAAGCCTATCATACCTTTGAGAACCAGGACGGACAGGCATGGGATGCAGATTCCGGCGATGGAACAATATATCAGTATAACTACAGCTACAACAATGGCGGCGGCTGTGTGATGTTTTGTTTACAGGAAAGTATTCATAATATTTTTCGCTATAATATCAGTGTATTTGATAAAGGAGGAGTCATCAATCCGGCAGAAAATCCCGATGCCCATATTTATGGCAATATCTTTATTGTGGATAAGGGAGTGCCTTTTATCCGGGATAATATGTCCGGCGGCCATCTGCTTGTGGAAAAGAACCTGATTTATTATACCGGAGAAGAACCGGTTGCGGGAGACTGGTTTCATCAGACAGAATTTGCAAGATATCATAAAAATGTATATTATAATTATGCCGATACTCCCGAAAATGACAAAGAACCAGTCATAAAAGGTAAGGGAGCAAACATCCTGCAAAATCCTCTTTCAGGTCCAAAAGATACGGATGGCAAAGTACATAAAAAAGAAGACTTCTCAGGTTTCTTACCCTGCAAAGAGTTTGAAGGGGAAGAAGCACTTCAGGGGTTACGTGAATTTTTATTAAAATAAAAGATATATGTGAGTAGGAACGAAAAAATTAAGATAAGGGTTAAATACTATGAAAATATTACTTACGGCAGTCAATGCAAAATACATACACTCCAATCCGGCGGTGTATTCCCTGGCGGCATATGCAAAGCATTATATGACAGGGGAAGAATGGGAAAAATGTCAGTTAGAAATTGCAGAATATACCATTAATCATTCTGTCGAAGCCATTCTTGCAGATATCTATCAAAAGAAACCGGAGGTACTGGCATTTTCCTGTTATATCTGGAACTGGGAGTATGTGCAGGAGATTATGACAGAGATTCATAAATTATTGCCGGATGCCTTTTTGTTTTTAGGAGGACCGGAGGTATCTTTTACACCGGAAGAGATTTTACGGCAGTATCCTTTTCTTGCAGGAATCCTGGTCGGAGAAGGAGAAGAAACCTTTTTGGAGCTGTGCAGGGCATTTATCAAAAAACAGGATTTTTCTGCCATTTCCGGGATAGTAACAGATAAAGACCTGGAAAATGCAGGGAAAGCCGTAAGTAATATGGTTTCCCCCAGGGGACTGATTAATATCAATGACATTCCGTTTTTCTATGACAATATGGAAGCTTTTGAAAACAGAATCGTGTATTATGAAAGCAGCCGGGGGTGCCCCTACAGGTGCAGTTATTGTCTGTCCTCCATTGACAAAACGGTGCGTCTGCGTGATTTAGGACTGGTCAGAAAAGAATTACAGTTCTTTCTGGATTTGAAAATACCACAGGTGAAATTTATTGACAGAACCTTTAACTGTAACCATGACCATGCCTGTGAAATCTGGAGCTATATTTGTGAACACGACAATGGTATCACCAACTTTCATTTTGAGATTTCTGCGGACATTATCACCGACCGGGAGCTTGCCATTTTGGAAAAAATGCGGCCTGGACTTGTGCAGTTAGAGATTGGAGTCCAGTCCACCAACGAGAAAACCATTAAAGAAATCAATCGTGTAATGAATGTAAAAAAATTACGTCAGGTAGTAGAAAAGATTCACAGCTTTCAAAACATCCATCAGCATCTGGATTTGATTGCCGGACTTCCTTTTGAGGATTATACCTCTTTTCAGAACTCCTTTAATGAGGTCTATTCCATGAAGCCGCAGCAGCTTCAACTGGGATTTTTAAAGGTTTTAAAAGGGGCGAAGATGTGGGAGAGAGCCAGAGAGTACGGAATCTGTTATACGTCAAAACCTCCCTATGAGGTGCTTTTTACCAACTGGATAACCTATGAAGAAATCCGCAAATTAAAACAGATAGAAGAAATGGTGGAAATGTATTATAATAGTAATCAGTTTACCTATACTCTTTCCATGCTGGAGCAGGAGTTTGAAACTCCATTTCTCATGTATGAGTCTCTGGCAGGGTATTATGAAGAAAACGGATATCTTTTACAGAATCCTGCCAGAAGCTACCGGTATCAGATTTTGCTGGATTTCTGTCATTGGGTCTTAAAGAAAGAAAGGAAGAACCTGGAGAATGAAAAAGAGATTTCCCAGAAAGAAAAGATGTATGGGGAGCTATTGACCTTTGATATTTATTTACGGGAAAAAATGAAAACCAGACCTGCTTTTGCAAAATCCCAGGATGAGGTAAAAGAGGCTTCAAGAAAGATATACCAGAAGGAAGAAAAAGAACGGAAGCTGCTTCCTGCATACCAGGATTATAACAGTAAACAGATGGCGAAGATGACCCATTTGGAATTTTTTGGTTTCACAGTCTGGGAGCAGGGAAAATGTAAGAAATTGGAGAAAGAAAAACCGCTGCTTTTTGATTATAATGAAAGAAATCCTTTAAATTTGCAGGCAAAAATTATACTTTTATAAAAGAAAAATTTATTTTTAAACATTGCAAAATTTTGCAATTGTTTCAGATTTAAATTTATGAGTCAGGAAATCTTGGAAGAGAGAAAAAACATGAAGAAAAACACGAAAGCAATATTAGATGCCCTGGAACGGGAATACGGAACCGAATATGTGTGCTATCTGCATCATGAAAATGCCTTACAGCTTCTGATTGCCACCATGCTCAGTGCACAGTGCACAGATGCCAGAGTGAATATAGTAACGGAAAGCCTGTTTCAAAAGTATGTTACGGCAAAGGATTTTGCCAATGCCGATTTGAAGGAGCTGGAGCAGGAGATTCATTCTACCGGGTTTTATCATAATAAAGCCAAGAATATTATTGCCTGCTGTAAAGAACTGGTGGAAAAATATGATGGCAAAGTACCAAACGATTTGGAGGCACTGACCTCTCTTCCAGGCGTTGGAAGAAAAACGGCAAATGTAGTGCGGGGGAATATTTTTCATGAGCCCAGTGTGGTGGTAGATACCCATGTAAAACGGATTTCCAAAAAGCTGGGACTTACCAGAAACGACGACCCGGTGAAGGTGGAATTTGACCTGATGAAGGAGCTTCCGAAAGAGAAGTGGATTCTCTGGAATATCCATATTATCCGTCTGGGAAGAACTATCTGTAAAGCACCCAATCCAAAATGTGAGGAATGCTTTTTAAAGGAGTTTTGTCCGGAATATAAAAAGAAAAACCGGAAGCAAAAGTAGGGGAACGAAAAAGTTTTACACTGAAAAAAAGTTTTGTGGGGAGTTATTATGCAGGGAATACAGGATTTTGTCTGTGTAGATTTGGAAACTACAGGTTTAAATCCCAAAAAAGACAGGATTATAGAAATTGGTGCAGTAAGGGTAAGAGACGGAAAAATCACAGATACGTTTGAACAGATGATAAATCCGAAACAATTACTGGATGAGAGAATTGAAAAGCTTACGGGAATTACTTATCAGGAATTGGAAGGAAAACCTGTAATACAGGAGGTACTGCCTGCACTGCAGGCGTTTCTGAAAGAGGATGTGTTAGTGGGGCACAGGATTTTATTTGATTACTCTTTTTTAAAGAGAGCGTTTACCAACGAAAAGATTTCTTTTGAAAGAAAAGGAATTGATACTTTAAAGCTGGCAAGAAAGTTTGTTGCCGGTTCGGAAAGCAAACGTCTGGAAAGCCTTTGTCAGTATTATGGCATTTCCCATCACGCCCATCGTGCCCTGGCGGATGCAAAAGCCACGGTGGAATTATATCAGAGGCTGGCAGAGGAGTATTATAATAAGGAAGATTTTGCACCAAAGCCGTTGCAGTTTAAGGTAAAAAAAGAGAGCCCCATTACTAAGGCTCAGAAAGAACGTCTGACGTTGCTTTTGGCAAAACACAATTTAGAATCCAAATACGAGATTGCATCCATGACCAGAAATGAAGCTAGCCGTTACATGGACCAAATTCTTGCAGCTTACGGACAATAGAAGCTTTGCGGGAGGTTGAAATTTTTTCAGCTTCCTTTTTTAATTCCTCTATTTTTTCCCATTGTCTGCCATTTTCATATATTTTTGCAAGAAGCATATAGGTAGAGCTGATGTCACTTCCTATGGAAACGGCATATTCCAATACGAAAGCCGCCTGACCTTCATAGCCGTCGTGAAAGAGGAGACTTCCGTAGGTCTGCAAAAGTGTAATCAGTTCACTGTAGTTAGTATCGTATTCTGATAACAGAGTTAAGTTGGCAACTCCGTATTTGAATTTTAAATCGGTGTTCGTGTATTCGTTCAGGTTCACTTTTTTTTCATTTTCCAGCAAAAGAAAACGGGAAAGAATATCCTTTACTTCCGGATGTTTTACAAGAAATTCTGCACTATGCGGATTGCCTAAAAGATTTAAGGGATAAAAAGGCTCTGCCTTAAATTCCACATATTCCAAATCCTCCAGACTGCGTCTGCGGACATGGTTGGCGGCGATTTCATTCTGCCAGAAGGTTGTTTCAGATTGTTCTTCTGTTTTTTTACCTTTACGGATGTTGTGCTGCAATATCAAAACAAAGATGACAAAGCTTGCAAAAAAAGGGAATTTCATATATAATATCCTTTCAGAAAAAGAAAATGGGAAAGGTGTGGCAACTATGTTTAATTTTCATAATTCCAAAACCAGAAAGATGATATCATCCATTATCATTCTTATTTTAGTTCTTGCAATGGTAGTTCCTACATTAGCATCTTTTATTATGTAAGAGACCATCTCAAGTGTTTATAACTTTAGCATATTTTGTAGTGTCATGCAAGAAGAAAGCTTATGAGGGGTAAAGAATGAGACCTGGGAAATTCAGTGAAAGTGTTTTAAAGCGTTCCATATTAAAACAGATAAAAACAAAGAGAGAAGAAGTTATCAGAGGGGCAGGTGTAGGTGAAGACTGTGCCTTTTTTTCGTTTCAGAAAGAGGAAGGAGTACTGCTTAGTACCACACCTGTGATTGCAGAAAAAATGGAGGATGTGGGATTTGGAATCACTGCGGCAGTAAATAATATTGCGGCCGGAGGCGGAGAGCCCACAGGTCTTCTTATGTCCTGGATTTTACCGGATAAAATACTGGAATCGGCAGTGCAGGGCTTATCGGGAGAAATCGAAAGGGTCTGCCGGAGGCTGAATTTACAGACCGCCGGAGGTGATACCCGGATTACAACGGCAGTAAAAACCCCTGTCCTGAATGTAACCGTGATTGGTAAGAAAGAAAAGCTTTTGCATCAGGAATTTTATCAGTATAAACCGGGACAGGAGATTATCCTGACAAAATGGGCAGGAATGGCAGGAACGGCAATTCTTGCGGCAAAAGAAGAGGAAAAGTTAAAAAAGAGACTGCCACTTTATCTGATAGAAAATGGGATATCCTTAAAAGAACAGATATCCGTTCTTTCGGAAAGTGCCATTGCCATGAAAGTGGGTACCGCAGGAATGCATGACGTTTCCAGGGGCGGTATTTTTGCGGCACTCTGGGAGCTGGCAGAGAGAGGAAATACAGGGATAGAAGTGGATTTGAAAAAGATTCCCATCCGTCAGGAAACCATAGAAATCTGTGAGGTGCTTGGAGTAAATCCCTATGAACTGTACGGAGCAGGTGCCCTGTTGATTGTGACAGAAAAAGGAAGCCAGTTAGTGTCGGAGCTTAAAAAAGCACAGATTCCGGCTTGCTGTATCGGAAAGATAACAGAAGGAAGTGGAAAGGTTATCATAAACGATGAGGAAGTGCGTTTTCTTGACAGACCTAAAAATGATGCCATAAAACCATGGCTTTGCGAAGGAGAAACAAAAGAATGAATATTATTTTACACCAGCCGGAAATTCCGGCGAATACCGGAAACATCGGAAGAACCTGTGTGGCAACAGGAACGGTTCTTCATCTGATTGAACCCCTGGGGTTTTCCTTAAGTGAGAAAGCCATCCGGCGGGCAGGCATGGATTACTGGGAACATCTGGATGTAAGACGCTATATTAACTTTGAAGATTTTCTGGAGAAAAATCCCAATGCCAAAATCTGGATGGCAACTACCAAGGCAAAGCACGTATATTCAGAGGTGGAATTCGGACCTGATGATTATATTATGTTTGGAAAAGAAAGTGCCGGGATACCGGAAGAGATTCTGGTAGATTATGAAGAAACCTGCATCAGAATCCCGATGCTAAAGAAAATCCGTTCTTTAAATTTATCAAATTCCGTATCCATAGTTTTATATGAGGCATTAAGACAAAATAATTTTGCCGGAATGCAGACAGAAGGAGAACTGCACCGTTTACAGTGGAAGAAGGATTAAATATCCTCTTCACTGTCGGCAATGGGGAGGGAAAATACGAACTCTGTTCCTACCCCCTCCGTACTGACCACATTAATATGTTCGTCATGGGACCGGATAATTTCCTTTGCAATGGAAAGTCCCAGTCCGGTTCCTTTTTTGTCTTTTCCCCGGGACAGGTCTGTTTTATAAAAACGATTCCAGATTTGTTTTAAATTTTCTTTTGGAATACCGATACCATGGTCTTTTACAGAGATAAAAATCTTGTTATGTCTTTCATAAGTCTCGATTTTAATCATGGAGTCTGCATTGGAAAATTTGATGGCATTATCTAAAAGATTATAAAGAACCTGCTGGATTTTTCCCATATCTGCATTTACCATCATGGTTTCCCCTGTCAGCACAAGCTCAATGGCAATCTTTTTCTGAATACAGACGGGCTCGAAAGCAGCAGCAGTGTTTCGGATGGTCTGATTCACATCAAAGTCACTTTTTTCTAAAATCATCCCTTTCGTATTCAGATTGTTTAAGGTTAAAAGGGAATTGGTAAGCTTAATGAGCCGCCTGGTTTCGTTTAACACAATGTCAATGTATCTGGGGTACATTTCCGGAGGGATGGTGCCGTCCTGCATAGCCTCTAAAAAGCCTTTGATGGAGGTAAGGGGAGAACGGAAATCGTGGGAAACATTAGCCACCAGTTTTTTCTGGTTATCTTCGTTTTTGGCAATCTCCCCTGCCATGTAGGAAAGGATGGAAGCCAGATATCCCATTTCATCATTGCTTTCTATCTGGAGCTCATAGTGCATATTTCCACTGGCATATTGTTCCGTGGCGGTGGTAATCTTACGCAGGGGCTTGTATACAAACTCGGTAAAGAAAATCAGAATAATACCCGACAGCAGAAATAACACAAGAAAGGTTATGTAGGATATTTTTAACAGGTTTTCTTTGGATTCCCTTAATTCCTGCATACTGCTGTGGATGACAACATATCCTTTTACTTCATAATCGGAAGTAATGGGGGCAAAAACACTTAACATTTCCTCGTCAAAGGACTGGAAGAAATCTCCGATGGTATAATAAGAGCCTACGGTAATGGTAGGGTCGAAATTTTCGATGATGATTTCGTTTTCCACATTCACAGGTTCCCTGGAATCCAGAATCATACGGCCGCTGGGATTCATAATCCAGATGCGGGCATTAAGATAGGTGTCTAAGGCATCCAGTTGTTTTTTTACCGTATCTAAAGAAGTAGTATTGTCGTACAGGTCATATGCATAGGTGTTGGCAATCAGGGTTGCCTCCCGGTACAGGGCATCTGCTTTTTCACGACGCAGATGCTCCAGGGTAAGACCGGAAATAAAAACCGCAATGATAATGAAGCTGAAAATACCAAAAATCAAATATGCCAGACAGAATTTTAAGTATAAGGTTTTTTTCATGAATGCTCCTTTAAATTATGAGTGCAGGGAGGACTTAACTTCAAACTTATAACCGATTCCCCAGATAGTTGCAATTCTCCATTCTTCATGGTCCTTGATTTTTTCACGCAGACGCTTGATATGCACGTCAACGGTCCGGGTATCGCCGATGTATTCATATCCCCAGATATGGTCCAAAAGCTGTTCCCTGGTGTATACGTGGTTGGGAGAAGAAGCTAAAAAGTATAATAGCTCCAGTTCCTTGGGAGGCATATCAATGATATTTCCCATATACAGGACAGAATAATTTGTACGGTTTACAATTAAATCGGGATATTCCACGCATTTGACAGAGGGCTTTTTGGCAGCAACGGGAACTGTTTTATAACGGCGTAAGACTGCCTTGATTCTTGCAATCAGCTCTTTGGTGTCAAAGGGCTTTTCCATATAGTCATCGGCTCCCAGTTCCAGTCCCAGGACCTTGTCAAAGACCTCCCCTTTGGCGGAAAGCATGATAATGGGAGTGGAATGCTTGGAACGTACTTCCCTGCAAACCTGATAACC
The DNA here is from genome assembly GCA_964503695.1 of uncultured Lachnospiraceae bacterium. Taxonomy (GTDB): domain Bacteria; phylum Bacillota; class Clostridia; order Lachnospirales; family Lachnospiraceae; genus SFDP01. The sequence goes on along the minus strand of CAZDAT010000003.1, from coordinate 1,296 downwards.
ATCCATTCCCGGAAGCATTAAATCTAACAGGATAAGGCTGGGGGAATAGGTTTCTACGGCTTTCAGGGCGGCTTCCCCATCGTTTACAATCAGGGTTTCAAAGCATTCCTTTGCAAGATAAAGGGAAAGCAGCTCTGCAATATTATTATCGTCATCTACAATCAGGATTTTTTGTCTGTTTACCATTTTTAATTCCTGTAATCCTTTCTTTTTGGTTTCTGGTTTTATTTTTTAAATTCTGCGATGGTAACACCGGCATCTCCTTCGCCAAACTCTCCAAGGCGGAAGGATTTAATATATTTTACCTTTCGAAGATGCTTCTGTACCGCATTCCGTAAAGCCCCGGTACCTTTTCCGTGGACAATGCGTACACTTGGCAGGTGGGCAAGATAGGCATCGTCAAGATATTTATCCAGGGCGGCAAGAGCCTCATCTACGGTTTTTCCAAGCAGGTTAATCTCTGTGGAGACAGCCAGTGTTTTTGACATCTTGATTTTTCCGGTATTGGTGCGGCTCAGTGCCGGAGTTGTGATGGTGGCTTCATCGATAAGCACCAAATCTTTTATGTTTGCCTGGGAACGAAGGATTCCGCATTGTACATAAAGATTTCCTTTCGCATCCGGCAGGGAGTTTACGGTTCCCTTTAGTCCCATGGAAAGAATTTTGACACTGTCTCCTAATTTTAACTGATTGGGCTTTAATTCTTTTCCCTTCGGCTTTTCTGTTTTTATGACTAATTTTTCATTTTTCTGATTAATTTTATCACGAAGTCCGGCACGGGCTTTTTCTAAATCCTTCATGGAAGCGTTGGGGCCGGCTTTCTGGAAGACACGGATGGTTTCGTCGGCGGTTGCCTTTGCTTCCTGCAAAATCGTTCTTGCCTGTTCGTTGGCATCTCTTAAAATCCGTTCTTTTGTTTCGTCAATTTTCTTAGTTTTCTTTTCCAGGGTTTCTTTTAAGGCGGCAATTTCTGCCTTATAGGCTTCTATCTGAGCCTGTTCCTTTTCTATGGTAACCCTGCTTTTTTCAAGGGAGGCCAGTAAATCCTCGAAGCTTTCTTTTTCCTCGCTGATATGCTCCTTTGCCTTTTCAATAATTTTGTCACTTAACCCTAATTTGGAAGAAATGGCAAAGGCATTACTTTTTCCTGCAATTCCGATTAACAGGCGATAGGTGGGGCTTAAGGTTTCCACATCAAATTCACAGCAGGCATTTTCCACAAAAGGGGTGGAAAGGGCGAACACTTTAAGTTCACTGTAATGGGTGGTTGCCATGGTGCGGATTCCCTTCTCGTGC
>CAZDAT010000002.1:13333-27340 GCA_964503695.1 uncultured Lachnospiraceae bacterium | reverse complement strand
CCGGGCATTTTGTCATGAAGTGCCCAGACGATGCTTGTGACACCGGGAATCTGTTTAATGTCAGAAAGCTTAATTTTATCATTGCCTTCGCCATACCAGCGAAAACCCATTTGCATTGGCATTAAAAAGTACCTCCTTATTTTGTTTCATCATTCTTCTTATTTATAACATAAAAAAATAAGGAATACAAAATAGAAAATGCAAAAACTACAGTTTCTTTCGGAAAAATAGAAAATAGAATGAAAATATTGCTATTTTCCCTAAAAAAAATAAGGGATGGCAAAAAACTATTTGATAAAATAAGGAAGGTATAGTATAAACAAAGTATTAAAATTAAAAAGAAGAAAAGCCGTCACAGATAACGGTGAAAATGAGGTTTCGGGTGTCTGCGGCGGCAAAGCAATAAATTAAGTGAGAAAGGAACGTGTGAGCAAACATGAAACTTAACAAGGCAGAATTAGCAGATAAAGCACTTTGGGAAGAAAAAGGCTACCTTCTTCCAAAATATGACAGAGATGCCGTTATGGCAGCCACAAAAGAAAATCCCTTCTGGATTCATTTCGGCGGCGGCAATATCTTTAGGGCATTTCAGGCAAATGTGGTGCAGAATTTATTAAATGAAGGGCTTCTTGACAGAGGGCTTGTAGTGGCAGAAGGCTTTGACTATGAAATCATCGAAAAGATGTACCGCCCGAACGATGATTATACCCTGTTGGTTACCTTAAAAGCCGACGGAAATGTAGAAAAAACTGTAGTGGGAAGCATTATGGAATCCTGCATTCTGGATTCGGAAAATGAAAAAGAATTTGGCAGACTCCGGGAAATCTTTGAAAAAGATTCCTTACAGATGGCTTCTTTTACCATTACGGAAAAAGGCTATTCCTTAGTGAATGGAAAAGGAGAATTACTTCCTTCCGTAGAGGCGGATTTTAAGGCTGGACCTGCGAAGCCGGCAAGCTATATTGGAAAAGTGGTTTCTTTATTATATACCCGCTATCTGGCAGGAAAGAAACCTGTTGCCATGGTAAGTATGGACAACTGCTCCCATAATGGGGATAAATTATATGATGCAGTAAATGCATTTGCTTCTAAATGGGTGGAAAACGGACTGGCAGAAGAAGGCTTTAAGGAATACATCAATGATAAATCAAAGGTATCCTTCCCCTGGTCCATGATTGATAAAATCACTCCGAGACCGGATGCAAGTGTGGAACAGATTTTAAGAGAAGATGGTCTGGAAGGCTTAGACCCGGTGATTACCTCTAAAAATACTTATGTTGCTCCTTTTGTAAATGCCGAAGAATGTGAATATCTGGTAATCGAGGATGCGTTCCCCAACGGAAGACCAAAAGAACTGGAAAAAGGCGGTCTTATGTTTACCCAGAGGGAAACCGTGGATAAAGTAGAAAAAATGAAAGTATGTACCTGCTTAAATCCTTTACATACCACACTGGCAGTTTATGGATGCCTGTTAGGATATGAGAAAATCTCCGAAGAAATGAAAGACGCGGAGCTGAAAAAAATGGTCGAAACCATTGGCTATAAAGAAGGACTTCCGGTAGTGATTAATCCCGGTATCTTAAATCCGAAGGAATTTATTGATACGGTACTTAACACACGTATTCCCAATCCCTTTATGCCGGATACGCCCCAGCGAATTGCTACCGATACTTCCCAGAAGCTGGCAATCCGTTTTGGAGAGACCATTAAGGCATACATGGCAGATGAATCCTTAAATGTGGCAGATTTAAAACTGATTCCTCTGGTATTCGCCGGATGGTTACGATACTTAATGGCAGTGGATGATGAGGGAAATGCATTTGAATTAAGTCCGGACCCGCTTTTAGATACGGTTTGTCCTTATGTGGCAGGCTTTAAATTAGGAGAAGAGGCAGATGTGGAAGCCGCATTAAAGCCGGTTCTTGAAAAGAAAGAAATTTTCGGTGTGAACCTGTACGAGGCAGGACTGGCAGAAACCGTATGTAATTATTTCAAAGAATTAATTGCAGGAAAAGGAGCTGTCAGAGCCACCTTGAAAAAATATGTATAAAAAAATGAGTGTAACGCCCTTGATAATTCAATGGGAGTTACACTCATTTTTCTATTCAATTATCAGAGTGACGTGGAAATATAATTCCGGTACTCCTTCGGTGTGATTCCAATCATCTTTTTGAAGGTTTTGGTAAAATAATTAACATCCGGTATACCGCAGTACTGGGCAATCATCTGAATCTGGAGATTGGAGGTATTGAGTAAAAATACCGCGTGTTCAATCCGCTTCTGATTGACGTAAACCGTTAAGGTGGAGCCGGTTTCCTTCTTAAAGAGCGTGGACAGATAACTGGGATTGACATTTAACTGGGCGGCAAGATTCTTGAGCCCCAAATTCGCTGTAATGTCATAATCTATCTGGGTCAGTACCTTACGCACCAGCAGGGAGTAGCCCTTCATGGAGTGATTTTTTACCAACAGACAGTATTTTCGCACCATGTCCTTCATCAGTGCTGCCGCAGAAGCCGTGGATGCGGTAGACTCAATCTTAAACGCAAAGGAGGAGGACAGCTTATCAATGTGAAAAGGCGGTACGTCTCCGTTTCTTGCGGCAACCCGGAGGATGGTGTTTAAAATAATCAGATAATTTTTCGTGTTACGTAAAGCATTGTTGGAGCGGGCTTCCAGCTGGTATTTGGAAAGGGTGCCAAAAAGAAGCTCTGCCTTGGGAATCTGACCATAGGCTACCGCCTGCATCAGCTTTCGCTCAATATCATAGCGTTCCTCCACATAAAGAATGTCATGGGATAAATCAAACGGCTCTTTTACCGCGGCGGCTTTGAAAAAAGAATCAAAGTGCAGGGTATAAAAGTCGTGAAGCTGTTTTGTGGTAAATTTGTCAGCTCCGCCCCATATCAGACTGCAAAAGGTGTAAACGATGGAAAGAAGCTGGGTATCATCCTCAATGTAGGGAACATTCTTATAATATGCCTCAAGCTGGGAGGTCATATGGGAAGGAAAACGATAATTTTCCGCAAGCTTTGTCATATGCTGCCTGGTAACAGGACTCTGGCTGTAGGGTCCGATATAGGCAAAAACTGGATTCTCTTCATCCTCCTTAAAAAGAAAGGCAATATGATGGCAGAGAAATCCATCGTCTATCTGGTAAACAACCTTTGGCTGGCACTGCTTTTTAAAACGCAAAAAAACCTGGTCCAGGGAAGCATCCTTGGTGAGCAGTTCCCCAATCCAGTTATTTTCCGGCATATATCTGCCGGGCAGCTGTTCGTTATCAAATAAATGAATGTCCAGCCGGTAAGTCTTTAATAATTCATTCATAAAATTCAATTCTGCCTGATAGTCCATGATACACCTCTAAAAAAAGTATATTCTTTTTATATTATCGTACAATTTTTAGATAAAAGCAAGTAAAAATAAAAAAAGAACTACCGAAAAGCAGATGGTAACTATAGGTAATGTTAAACAGGAACAATAGGTATACCTGTAACGTACAAAAATTTTTTTACGCGTGTAAAAAGAAAACATGGGAAAAGTCTGACTATTATTTGAAAAACGGAAAAATTTTCTCGTAAAAAATATAAAAATAATGTTAAAATGTGTAAAATTAAAACGAAGTTTGTAAAAATTAGTTAAAAAAATGTAAACTATTGACGTTTTTAATTTAAAAGACTAAGATAGAAACATAAAATACACAAAATAATGATGAAAGGAGTGGGGGGGGGTATTATGTTAAAAAATCTCAACAAACTCAACATCGGGCTTCGGCTCAAAAAAGCATTCCGCCAGGTAATTTATATCTTTGGCGTATTACTTGCAGTCATGATTGCGGCAACTTTTTACATCGTAAGCAGTTACACCAACGTGATTGACAATTTTGCGTATCCACAGGGGGACATTGCCATGGCAATGAACTATTCTGCGGAAATACGAAGTGGAACCAGAGGTGCTATCGGTTATGATGACCAGACTTTAATTGATGAAATGGTAGCACAGCATGATGAGGCAGTTAAGAATTTTGAAGCACAGCTTGAGCTGATTCGCCCGACCATGGTAACAGACGTAGGACTGGCAGCCATGAGCCAGATTGATACTGCATGGAAAGCTTACAAGGAAATTGATGAAGAGGTCATTACTCTTGGTGCTTCTGAAGACAGGGTTAAGTGTGAACAGGCACAGGAACTGAATGTAAATGAAGGTGCAGCAAAATATACTGCACTGGATGAAGCCCTGCAGAATCTGATGAAGGTCAACGAAGAGTGCGGAGCAGATGCAGAGACAACCGCAAAAGTTCTATTATGGACTGTTATCATCACGGCAGTGGTAGTTGTGGTCATAGCAGTGATTTATGCGACCAGACTTTCCTTTGTAATCGCAAAAGGCATTCAGGAACCACTGGAACAGTTACAGACCCGTTTTGTAAAATTTGCCGATGGAGACATGGATTCTGAATTTCCGGTACATAATTCCAAAGACGAAATTGCACAGCTTATTAACAGTGCCCGGGGAATGGCAGAACGGATTACCAATATTACAAAAGACATGAATCGTTTGTTAAACGAAATGGCAAACGGCAATTTCAGAATTGCAACCGAGCATGAAAACGAATATGTGGGAGCTTTCAGAGGCTTACTGGAAAACATCCGTATCATGAACCGTCAGATGTCTTCTACCTTAAAGGGTGTGGATGAAGCATCCTCCCAGGTACTGGCAGGTTCCACCAACCTTGCACAGGCGGCACAGGCAGTAGCGGAAGGTGCTACAGACCAGGCAGCCAGTGTAGAAGAAATGCAGGCAATGATTGACCAGTTAAACAGCGGCATCAAACGTACCGCAGACGAACTGGAAAATTCTTATAATGAAGCACATAAATGTGCAGAAGTGGCAGAAGGAAGCCGCCATGACATGGAAGCAATGATGGATTCCATGGAAAAAATCAGTGAAACTTCTGAAAAGATTGGAAGAATCATTGCAGAAATCGAAGATATTGCAAGCCAGACCAACCTTCTTTCCCTGAATGCTTCCATTGAAGCGGCAAGGGCAGGAGATGCCGGAAGAGGATTTGCAGTGGTAGCTGACCAGATTCGTACCCTGGCGGAACAGAGTGCACAGTCAGCTGTAAATTCCAAGGCACTGATTGAATCTTCCATGAGCGAAGTAGAAAAAGGTAACAAGAATGCTGTGAAGGCTTCTGATTCCCTGCAGGAGGTAGTGGCAGGCATCCGTACCGTTGCAGAAAGTGCAAGAAAGATGAAAGAGCTGTCCTTAGAACAGTCCGAGAGCATGGAACAGACCGACGAAGCGGCAGGAAAGATTGCAGAAGTCGTACAGAGTAACTCTGCAACCGCAGAAGAAACCTCTGCAACCAGCGAAGAATTAAATGCACAGGCAAATGTGTTAAGCGAGCTGGTAGCAAAATTCCTGTTAAGAGATTAATAATAAAATATGGAAATATAAAAAAAGAGCTGTCTCGCACACAGCTCTTTTTTTATATTTCTTATATAGAAGCAAAAGAAAAATATGTAAAAAAATTCATAATTTTAGAAAAACGAGTGATACTAATATCACAAAACGTTTGATAAGGAGAAATAATTATGAAAGCTACAGGAATTGTACGGCGTATAGATGATTTGGGAAGAGTTGTGATACCGAAGGAGATCAGAAGAACCATGAGAATCCGGGAATCGGAGCCTCTGGAGATTTTTACCGGGAAAGAGGGAGAGATTGTGCTGAAAAAATATTCTCCCATAAATGAAATGACCGGATTTGCAAGACAGTATGCGGAAAGCTTAAGCCAGGCATCGGGAAGGATTGCACTGATAGCTGACCGGGACAGGTTCATCGCGGTATCCGGTGGAATGAAAAGCTTAAATGGAAAAGAAATCAGTAAAGAACTGGAAGCAAGACTGGAAAAGCGGGACATGTTTTTTGCGGCAAAGGGAGAGAGAAGCTTTATAGAGCTTATGGAGGATATGCCACAGGAGATTGCAGGAGAAGCCGTCTGCCCCATCCTTGCAGAGGGAGACATGATAGGAGCAGTTATCCTGCTGGAAACGGATTACAAACGGAAAATGAACGAAGGGGATTTAAAATTAATCCAGACGGCGGCAGTTTTTTTGGGAAAACAGATGGAACAATAAAAAAGATTTGAAATATGGAAGAATCTGTGTAAAAATAGAAGAAAAAAGACATGGTGGAACAGATATGGTACAAAAGATTTGGCAGGATATTTTAAATGGAACTGAGGTAAGACAGAACTTAAGTAAGCTGCGGAAAGCGATAAAAGAAAAAAAGGCATGGGAGGCGGCAAGAGGGCTTGCTAAGGAGCAGGAGCTTTTTCTGGAAGAGCTTCTGAAAAATGCGGATGCAAAGACAAGAAAAAATGCAGCCCTTCTCATCGGGGATTTGAAGCTGTCCGCCCTGCAGATGCCTTTGTGGAGGGCTTATGAAAAGGAAGAAACCCTGTTTGTCAAAAGCTCTTATCTGACAGCCATGCAGCAATTTGATATGTCCGCTTTTTTAAAGCCCTTAAAGGAAAGAGCCCGAAAACTGGCGGGGGAGGAGCTGGCCGACGAGACCAACAGAAAGCATATCCGGGAGGAAAAACAGCAGTTAAATAAGCTGATTTTATCCATAGAAGGAATGCAGACACACGTATTTACAGGCTGGCAGAAGGAAAATGAAGTCATTTTTATTGCAAACCGTCATCACCTGGAAGCAGTGCTTGAAGAAATGCGGGAGAATGCGGACATTCCCGCAAATGAGGTACGGGTGATGAATGCAGGCATCCGTATGAAGGTCCGGGATTTAAAGCCTTTTATGCAGATACGCACATGGCAGGAGGTTCTTTTTCTGGTAAAGGGAATGAAGACCTGTGAGAAAGACCCTTTACAGGCGGCAAAAGTTATTGCGGATTCCGAGCTTTTAAAGTTTCTGGAAGAAAGACATAAAGAAAAAGCTCCCTTTTATTTCCGGGTGGAAATGAAGATGAAATCCCCCACGGGCAGGGAGGGCGAAAAAGAAATCCGGTATCTGGAAGAAAAGCAAAGGTTTGTGAAAAGCTTTGCCGAAGAGCTGGAGGTAAAAATGGGACAAAAGCTGATAAATTCTCCCGGAAATTATGAAGTGGAGTTTCGTCTGGTGGAAAATAAAGAAGGAAGATTTAACATTATGGTAAAGCTTTTTACCTTACCGGATGAAAGATTTTCCTACCGTAAGGAAGTGGTTCCCTCCAGCATAAAGCCTGTCAATGCGGCACTGTTAGTACGCCTGTCAGAAGAGTATATGGAGGAAGGAGCCAGGGTATTAGACCCTTTCTGCGGTGTGGGCACCATGTTAATTGAACGGCAGAAAAAAGTAAAGGCAGACACCCTGTACGGAGTGGATATCCATGAAGATGCCATTGAAAAGGCAAGAAGAAATACCGAAAAAGCCGGACAGATTATTCATTACATTAACAGGGATGTGTTTACCTTCCGCCATGAATATCTGTTTGATGAGATTTTTACCAATATGCCTTTTGCACAGGGGAGAAAGACACCGCCTGAAATCTATGAAGTATACCGCAGATTTTTTGAAAATGCAGGAAAACTTGTAAAGAAGAACGGAATTGTCGCCCTTTATACCCATGACCGGGCATATGTCGACAAATTATATGAAAAAGCCGGAATGGAGCTTCTTAAAAAATGCCGGATAAATGTCAGAGAGGATACGTGGCTTTATATTTTCAGATGGTTAGGATGACTGCATTAAACATAAAAAGTAGTGCGAAATAATGAATGGAAAATGCACCGGAGAAAACGCAAAAAAACAAAAACAGAGCTTTATAAACGTATTTTTTAGGGGGGGGTATGGAAAACGTTTTCGGTGCTGAAAAATGCAGGAAATTTACAGAAAATTTAGAAAAAACATCTTGTAAAGAAAAGGAAAATCCTGTATATTACACTAGATACAGTAGAGAAATGTTTTGGAGAAGAAGGTGGAACACAGATGAAGAATTTTAGGGAAAAGGTAAGAAATGGTGCCATCCGGTGGAAGTTAAATATGATGGCACAGGTCAGCGTAGGATTAATGCTCATATTGGGGATAGCAGCATTAATCGGTGCGTGGGAATTAAATGCCCAGACCACAAAATTGAATGATGTATGGATGAATGCCAACAATATTATCGCGGATATGAACTATCTGACTTCTGAGGTGCGTCTGCAGCAGTATGCACATCTGATTTCCGATACGGATGCAGAGCTGGAGAAGCATGAGAAGAACATTGCAGAACTGGAATCACAGCTTTCGGAGCTGATACAGGAATATTCTGCTACCATAAGCAGTGAAGAAGACCGCAAGTATTATGATGCGGCAGTGGATGCATTAAGTACATATTTTGATGTTTTGGGTGATGATTTCTATGAATTAAGCCGGAAACAGAAGTTAGACGAAGCCAATGCCATTATGTTAGGGGAAGGGTATGATGCCTATGTCAACTTCCAGGAAAATTTTGATGCCTTAAAGGAATACAATCTTGAAGGAAGTAAAAAAGCAGACTCTTATGCCAACAAGGTATTCTGGGTAGTATGTACCCTGATTGTTGTATTTGTGGCAATTGCTGTGGTTGTGGCAACAAGAATTTCCAGGCTGATTGTAGAGTGTATCGTAACTCCGGTAACACAGTTAGAATATGCGGCGGCAGAAATGAAGCAGGGTCGTCTGGATGCAGTGATTGACTATAAGTCCGGGGATGAGCTGGGAGCACTTTCTGATTCCATCCGGGAAGTACAGGATACCCTGGGAGCATACGTAAGAGAGATTTCCCAGGTGTTAGATACGTTATCCAAGGGAGACTTTACCATTGACTTTAAGCACATTACGGATTTCCTCGGGGAATTTGAAAGCATTAAAGTATCTTTTGTAAACATTATTAAGGAATTTAACATCACACTTGGCAGGATACAGGACGGTGCATCTGATGTAGACAGAGGTTCTGACGAACTGGCAGGAGCCGCAGAGGACCTGGCAAGCGGAACCACGGAACAGGCAAGTGCGGTAGAAGAACTGACGGCAACCATTACGACTGTTGCAGAAATGGCAGGAGAATCTGCCAAGAGTGCGGGAGAAGCTTCTGCACAGGCAACCGGAGCTGTGAAGGATGCGGAGGTAGAGCGTGCCCACATGAAAGAATTGCAGGATGAAATGGTACAGATTAAGGAAATCTCCAATCAGATTGAAGCCATTGTTACCAGCATTCAGGACATTGCTTCCCAGACAAACCTCCTGGCATTAAATGCTTCCATTGAAGCGGCAAGGGCCGGAGACGCAGGAAGAGGCTTTGCAGTAGTTGCTGACCAGATTGGAAAACTGGCAACAGACAGTGCACAGGCAGTAGTCAATGCCAAAGAGCTGATTGGAAAGACGGTAGAAGCGGTAGACGAAGGAAGTGTCATGACAGAACGTGCGGCAGAAGGCTTTGGCAAAATCATCGGTGATTTGGAAAGCTTTGCAAAAATCGCAAAGGATGTCAGCGAAGCGGCAGATACCCAGTCTCATGCCTTAGACCAGATTGAAGCAGGTATTGAGCAGATTTCCAATGTTACCCAGCAGAATGCTGCGGCATCAGAAGAATGCTCCGCTATCAGTGAAGAGCTGGCAGCCAGAGCTACGGAAATGACAACACAGATTCATAAATTTAAATTATTTGAAAATTAAAAAACATTTTCTCTATACTTAAAAAAGCTGTCGTGTCAGATTGGTTAAAAAAACTATTCTGATGCGGCAGTTTTTTACGAAAGTACCAGTAATGAAAGAAAACCGGAAACATCTCTTAATATCCTGCTGTTTCTAAAACATTTCTTTTGAAAGTCAATATAATCCGCATTCTGATAAAAAAAATCCTACGAAAAACAAAAATATTTATACTATAATGAAGATGGAAAAACTATTTTGGAAATTCTGATTCTGTAAAGAGAAGGAAAAAGGAACCGGAAATGAGGGAAATCATCAAAAAATTTGTGGAAAACAGAATATGGAATCCTAAGGGCGAAAAAATGTCGCTTCGTAAACAACTGTCCCGAATGATAATTTTCTGCTGTGTTACGGCAGTGTGTATCCAGGCACTGGTGATGATGGCAGTTCTGACCGGTCAGTACGTCAGCAGAGAAAGAGAGAATACCTTATATATTTTGGAGAGTGATAATGTCAAGACGGATAATCTTTTCCAGTACGTGGAGGAAATCGCACTTTCCATACAGCATAATGTGGGATTAAGCAGCTTCTTTAAAGGAAGTGTATACAGTGAGGAAATTGTCACACAGCAGTTAAAAAGTGTCACAAATCTTTTTTCGGAGAGAAACCGTCTGGAGGTTTCCGACCCCTTTGTGGAAAAAATATATCTTTATAATCTGTCGGAGAAATCCATTAGCAGCCTGTATTATCCCATTACCATTTCGGAAATGAAAAAGTCACAGGAAAAAAGTGATGCCCTGTATCGGGAATACCTAAAAAGCGGACAGGATTTTTATTTTCAGACTGACGGCAAATATCTGAATCTTTGCATGAAGCTGTATGATACCCAGATGAACCAGATAGGAAGCTGTATTTTTGTCTTAAACAGGGCAGGAATTGAAGAAAATTACTTAAATTTGGAGAAAATGGAATACTATAGCTGGAGCATCAGCCGGGGGGAGGAGATACTTCTCGGAGAAGAAACGATTCCGGAGAAGGGAAGTACGTTTTTTCTGGAAAATGAAATTTCCACAGGCTTCGGGCTGTCCCTTCATGCAGGAGTTACAGAATGGATGATTTACCGTTCTTTATGGACAACGGTAGGGGGAATTTTGTTAATTTCGGCAGTTCTGATTGTTTTATTATCTGTACTGGGGAGACTGATGGCAATCTATTATGTCAGACCCCTGGAAACCGTTGCAGAAAAGATTAAGCTTGTGGGAGAAGGGAATTTTGATACCAAGCTGGATGAATACCGGGCAGAGGAGCTTAAAAATATCAGTGATACCTTTAATGAAATGACGGATTATATTGAGCGTCTTGTAAAGGAAGTCTATGAGACACAGCTCATTGCCAAGCAGTCCCAGATACAGTATTTACAGGCACAGATGAATCCGCATTTTTTGTTTAATGTACTGTCCATGATTGAGATGCGGGCAGCCATGAATGGGGACAGGGAGGTACAGGAAATGCTTTACAAGCTGTCAAGGCTGTACCAGGGCAGGATTTTCAGAAAAAATGAACAGTTTATTTTTCTGGAAGAGGAAATGCAGATTGTCGATTTTTACCTGTCCCTGCAGAACAGCCGCTTCGGGGAAAAGATAGAATATGCCATTTCCTATGAAGGTGAAGAAGCAGCATACAGACATTTTAAGGTGCCCCGCTTAAGTATCGAGCCGATTGTGGAAAATGCTGTCTGTCATGGACTGGAACCCAAGGAAGATAAGGGAAAGATTAGTGTCAGTGTGTGCAGGAAGAAAGAGGTCTTAAATATCTGCATTGAAGATGACGGTGTGGGCTTTGATTCGGATAAGCTTACGGAAAAAAGTGAAGATAAAAACCACAGTCATGTGGGACTGTGGAATACCAATAAGATGATTCAGAACTTATGCGGAGTAGAATACGGATTGAAAGTGACAAGTGAAATAGGGAAGGGAACGCTGGTCAGCATTCTTTTACCTGTAAAAGGGGGAGACAATAATGTGGAAGGTCATGATTGCGGATGACGAAAGCTATATGCTTGAGGCAATGGAAAAACTGATGGATTGGAAAAAGATGGACTGCGAGCTTGTATTCAGGGCAAAAAACGGGGAAGAGCTTCTGGAAGAGGTGATAAATAATCCGCCGGACATTATTATTACGGACATTAAGATGCCGCTGATTAACGGAATCGAAGTGGCAAAGTATGTCTATGAGCATATGCTTCCCACCAAGGTCATCATTTTGTCTGCCTATGCGGATTTCGAATATGCACAGGAAGCCATTAAGTATGACGTGTGCGGATATATCGTGAAAACCTCTGTTATCGAGATGCTTCCGGAAATGATACAAAAGGCGGTACGCAAATTATCACCGCCTGCGGAAATGGAAAAAGAGAATGCAGAGGAATTTACGGATGATATCTTTGGCAGGCTGCAAAAATACATTACGGAGCATTATATGGAAAAGCTGAACCTGACTCAGATTTCGGGAATACTTCATGCCAACGGCAGTTATTTAAGCCGACTTTATAAAACAAGAACCGGACAGAATCTGTTTGATGCCATTAATAAGATGAAGTTAGAAAAAGCCAAGGAATATATGAGCGGGGGAAAAAGGATTTACGAGATTGCACAGATGGTAGGCTTTGATGATGTGTCTTATTTTTCCAGAGTATTCAGAAAGTATGAGGGCTGTTCTCCCAGAGAATACGAAAGCCGTCTGAAGGAAGAAAAAGAAGAGAATACTTTCGAAAAGTAAGAGACATCCGTTTGTAAAAAAAGGAGGAAACGATGAGAAAAAAAGCGAAGATACTGCTGGGACTTTTCTGCCTTTGCTTTTCTCTGACAGGATGTGCAAAAGGCAGGGAGGAGCAGACGGAGATTACCCTGATTCATGGCTGGGGCACCACAGAAGCAGACCATCAGGCGATGCGTCGTATCTATGAAGATTTTGAAAACAGCCATCCGGGGATTCACATTAATTTAATTTCCATGCCTTCTTCTACGGATGTCGTCAGTAAGGTGGCGGATTTACTGACGGTGGGAGAGATTCCGGATATTGTCTTTACAGGAGGCATCGGAAGGGAATCCATCTATAATTTTATGGTGGAAAAGGACTATGCCCTGGATTTGATGCCATATCTGTTGGAGGATGAGGAATTTGCCGGAAGCATTTCTGACGCGGTATCCGAATATTGGAAAACGGAAGAGGAAAAGTTATATACCGTATCGGATGTCCTGCTCCTTGGGGGCTACTGGTATAACCGGGACATTTTTGAAAAAGCAGGTGTAGACAAGGCTCCCGGAACCTGGGAAGAGTGGTTTGCGGCATGTGAAAAGATTATGGGCTTGGAAGAAGACATCACGCCCATTGTTCTGGATGCCAATCATACCTCCTATCTCATGGCGGCGATTCTGGCAAATGAAAATCCGGAGGAAATGGCAAATGCCAAAAATACAACCATTCAGACGGATTCTCCCGCCTATGACAAGATGCTTCAGAAATTAAAGAAAATCGCAGACTATGCCCTTCTTGCGGGAGATTACGATTACCGGGACACGCTGTCGATTTTTAACGAAGGCGAAAGTGCCATTTATATCAATGGTGTGTGGGCAAATTCCATGATAGATGAGAATTTAAACGTGGCATATGCCCCTTTTCCGTCGGAGGATGGAAAAGGGATTGCAACCCTGTCGGCATGTGTCGGTTATATTCTTGGAAATACCGGGGATGAGAAACGCATGGAAGCAAGTGTACAATTTTTAAAATATATGTTAAGTGATGAGGTGGCAGAACGTATCATGGAGGAAACCGGACAGGTGCCCTCCAACCCTAATGTGGCAATCACACAGGACAAGGTAGGAGCCAGAATGCAGCAGGCGGTTACCTGTGTACAAAATGCAGGGCTTCTGATACAGACCCCGGAAAATCTGTGGAACATGAGCAAAAAAGAAGAGTATGGGGAGAACGTCATGTTATATTTACAGGAACGCATCAGCGAAAGTGAATTCCGTAAGAGAATGTCCGCCATGTAAATTATGTGCTTAAGGTAAATATAATGCTAAAATAAAGTCAATATAAGTCTTCTAATCGAAAACAAAATCCATTCAAATTAAGGCTTTTTCATGAGATAATTTTATCAGAAACTAAAGAAGGTTTTTCTTTAAAAAATAAAATGGAGGGTTTAACATGAAAAAGAAATTAGTTTCCATGGTACTTGCACTTACCCTGACAGCAGGTATGCTTGCAGGCTGCGGCGGTGCAAAAGAAGACACTGTAAGTGACAGTACAGCCAAAACAGAA
>CAZDAT010000002.1:0-13233 GCA_964503695.1 uncultured Lachnospiraceae bacterium | reverse complement strand
CAAAACAGAAGAAACGAAAGACACAGAAGAAGTGGCAGACGGAGAACAGGAGGTATTACAGTTCTACCATGCTTATTATCATGAAGAGTCTGAATGGCCGGTAGCGGCTGTCATGAGAGACATCTATCAGCAGTTTGCAGATGCACATGCAGATGGTCCCGTAAAATTTGAGCCGGTTGTGGTAGAAGATGTTTTGGGAGTTGCCACCAATGAAATCGCCGGAGGTTCTTTCCCGGATATGGTAGACTTTGCAGGTACGGCAGTTCCCATGGCGGCAACCGCACAGGGACTGGTACTGGATATGAAAGAGTACATCGATGCAGAAGGTCTTCAGAGCAAGGTTGGTATTAATTATACCATGAACCGTACAGACGGTAAAATCTACACGGTACATGACCAGCTGACCAGCTTAGGTCTATGGTACAATGCAGACCTTTATGAAGCGGCAGGAGCAGATACACCGGATAAATGGACAGGCTATGAGGATATGGCAAAGGCCATGGAAGCTTTAAGGGCAAGCGGTGTATACGGCTATAATGCAGGACAGGGTTCCGTACGTCTGTTTAACTCCTTTATGGAAATCTTAAATGCGGATTATGCGGCAGATGCCCTGACAGAAGAAATCATCAATTCCGATGAATTTGCAACTGCATTTAAGACCATTGCAGCATTAGACCAGGCAAATGGTTCTGCACATTCCACAAACAACGCAGGAGACTTCGGCGGGGATTTCACAAATGGTTTATGTGCAACCTGGATTAACGGTGTATGGGCAGCAGGAAGCTTCAGTGATGTAGAATATGATATCAGACCCGGTGTATATCCCGGAAACGGTGCGATTCTTGATGCAGGCGGCGGATTAACCATCTCCAGTTCTTTATCAGAAGCACAGACCGAGCTTGCATTGGAATTTGTAAAATATATGACAAGTGATGAAGTACAGACAAGAATTTTCTTAGAAGTAAATGCAAATCCATGTAATCAGGACCTTGACCTGGTTGCCCTTGCAGCAGACACAGACAATGCAACTGTCCAGTTACTGGCAGAAGCCTGTTCCCTGGCAAACGATGCAGACTCTGTAGTAGCTACCACAGCAACTGTATGGGGCGGTGATGTACAGGATGCCATCATCAACAAGTTAATCGAATGTTCTGTAGAAGGAACAGACATTGATGCAAAATTAGCAGAATTACAGTCTGAATTGATTGCTTTGATTGGCTAATTAAAAAAGCAAAGGAAGGGAGAAGCTTCTGCATGGGAAGTTTCTCCTTTTTAAATGAAAGGCAGAAGAAGGTAACAGCATGAAAAACAGAAATAAAAATCTTTTTATTATTTTATTCTTATTACCCTCCTGCTTATGCTTCCTGATTTTCTATGCATATCCCATTTTACAGATTCTGGTGACTTCTTTTTGTAAATGGGATTACAGCAATCTGACAAGTCCGGAATTTTATAAGGCAGGAGAGCTTTTAACCAATTATAAGTATATATTTACCCAGTATCCGTACTTCTGGGAGGCTCTTAGAAATTCCCTCTGCTGGGCTCTGGTGGGTGTGGTCATCCAGGTGCCTTTGACACTTGTTGTGGCAATTGTAATTTCCAAGGGGTTAAAATTTTCCAAATTTGCAAGAAATGTATATATTGTGCCAAGTGTCATTTCCAGTGCGGCAATGGGACTTGTATTTTTACAGCTGTACAATGCAAGATACGGTCCCATCCAGCAGATTATCCAGATTTTCAAACCGGATTTTAAGGACAGTATATTGCTGGTCGAAGGAGTGAACTTCTGGGCCATTGTGTTTGCTTATGTATTTTTCTGCGGTACTACGGCAATTATGCTTTTAGGGCAGATTCATGGGATTGCACCGGAATTATACGAGGCGGCAAAAATTGATGGTGCCACAGGCTTAAAGAGAGAGCTGTATGTTACCATCCCTCTGGTAAAACCTACCATTAAGACGGTAACCACCATGGCGGCTACCAGTGGATTCTTATTGTACAATGAGGTTTATTTCTTAACCAATGGGGCGGCAGGTACCAAGTCCATCAGTTTCATTATCCGGGAGCTTGCCATTACCAGCAGCAGGACCCAGTATGCAAGGGCAAATACGGTGGGTGCCGTACAGATTGTGATAGGTCTGGTTCTGGTAGGCATTATCAATCTGGTATTTGCAGAGTCAAAAAAGGATGAGAGAGGAGGAAAGGCATGAGAAGGAACATGAAAATAAAGGAAAGCAATCCCATGAGTGTACAAAAGGGTGAAGCGGTGTTTTGTTATATAGTAATGGCACTTATCTGCATCATTGCCCTGTTTCCCATTGTGTGGGTGATTATTTCCTCCTTTAAGGCAGATTTACTGGCAGAGCCGGGATTTTCCCTGCCGCATGAGCTTTGCTTTGACGGGTATATCCGGGTGTTTACCAAGCTTGGAATCGGAAAATATTTTGCCAACAGTTTTATCTGTGCGACAGCAGGAACCCTGCTTAGTATCACCATGCTGTCCATGTCGGCTTATGTCATTGCAAGATATAAATTCAAAGGAAGAGGTCTGATTACGGCATGTTTTATGGCAACCATGTTTGTGCCCTCCTCTGCCCTGACGTTTCCGGTTTACCGTCTGATTAAAAATATGGGATTGTTTGATACCAGGGCAGGTCTGGTTTTTGTGTACGCCTGCAGCGGTATCGCAGTAAGCTTTATGGTTATCCGCAATTACTTTGCCACCATTCCGGTAGAACTGGAGGAAGCGGCAAGAATTGACGGCTGTACGTATTTTCAGACCTTTACCAAAATCATGCTTCCCATTGCAAGACCGGGTATTTTTACGGCGGCGGTACTGGCATGGTTACAGCTTTGGAATGAATTTTACTGGGCATCACTTCTTATCATTGACAGAAGCAAGATGACGGTCCCGGCGATTTTATCCCAGTTTACCACCAGCTTTGGTACCGATTACAACGGTCTGTTATCAGCGGTTGTAGTGACCATCATTCCTCCGGTATTGTTGTTTACATTTGCCAGCAGATTCTTTATTGAGGCATTATCCGGCGGTGCGGTAAAAGGGTAACGCAAGGAAGATAAAAGCGAAGCTGTTAATGTGTATGTTGAGAAAAAGGATAAGTGAGAAAAAATGCAGGAAAGGATGACTGACATGGCACAGGAAGGAAAGAAAACGGTTACTGCCATTCTTCTGGGGGCAGGACACAGAGGGGCGGATGCTTATGCCTCCTACGCTCTGCAATACCCTAAAGAGCTTAAATTTGTAGGTGTGGCAGAACCAAGAAAAGACAGAAGGGAAGAATTTCAAAAAAATCATAATATAGAAGAAAAATATGCAGTGGACAGTTGGGAAAAGCTTCTGGCATATCCAAGGCTTGCCGACTGGGTGCTTATCTGTACCCAGGACCATATGCATATGGAGCCCATGATAAAAGCCATGGAGGCAGGATATGATATTCTGGTGGAAAAGCCTATCAGTCCGTCAAAAGAGGAACTGGAAGAGTTAAAAGAAAA
This sequence comes from uncultured Lachnospiraceae bacterium, assembly GCA_964503695.1. Lineage (GTDB taxonomy): Bacteria > Bacillota > Clostridia > Lachnospirales > Lachnospiraceae > SFDP01. The sequence goes on along the minus strand of CAZDAT010000002.1, from coordinate 9,720 downwards.
AGCCGCCCATTATGATGGTATGATTAGTGTCTGCCATGTCTTAAGATATTCTCCTTTTTTCCGTAAGATTAAGGAAATCTTAGATGCAGGAACCATTGGGGAAATCATGAATATCCAGCACATGGAAAGTATCGGCTTCTGGCATATGGCACACAGCTTTGTCAGGGGAAACTGGAGAAACACGAAAGAAAGTTCCCCCATTATCCTGGCAAAGACCTGCCATGATTTTGATATTTTATTATGGCTGACAGGAAAGAAATGTCTCCGGGTATCCAGTTTTGGAAGCCGAACCTTCTTCCGTAAGGAAATGGCACCAGAAGGGGCACCAGAACGCTGTACGGATGGCTGTCCTTACAGAAGCACCTGCCCTTATTATGCACCAAAATTTTATCTGGAGCATCCCAGGGCTGTGGTAGACGGCTTCCGCAAGGTGGTTACCATGGATGAGACTACGGAAGGATTAATGGAAAGCTTGAAGACCGGACCTTATGGAAGGTGTGTTTATGCCTGTGATAATGATGTATGTGACCATCAGATTGTGAACATGGAAATGGAGGGCGGCCTTACCATCAGCTTTACCATGAGTGCCTTTACCAATGAATGTGAACGGACCATCACCATTCATGGAAGCCGGGGAGAGCTTCGTGGGTTTATGGAACAGGATAAGATTGTGGTAACGGATTTTGTAACCGGAAACAAGACGGAAATTAAGTTAAATACTCCAAAAGTCGGACATAGCGGAAGTGACGGTGCCATGATGCAGGAGTTGGTTTCTTTGATTTCTGCGGGAAAACAAAAGGAAAATATCAGTAATGCCGTACAGGCGATTGACAGCCATCTGATTGCTTTCGCCGCAGAGGAAAGCCGATTGAATAACGGCAAAGTGATAGAATTAGGTAATGGTGAAAGGTAAGAAGTTAGAGGTGCAGTTGCATTTTTAAGAACTGAGAGTTTCACAATTGCCGGGAAAAAAACGAATGGAGGAGAAAAAATGTCAGAAATGGAAGAAATCAGAAGACGTACAAAATGGTGGCAGAATGACCGTTTTGGTATGTTTCTTCACTGGGGATTATATTCTATCCCCGCCTGCGGTGAGTGGATGATGTCCGAACAGGAAATGACCGTAGAGGAATACAGAAAATATTTTGATTTATTTGACCCAAAGGATTATGACCCGAAAAAATGGGTTCGGGCAGCCAAAAGGGCAGGCATGAAGTACATGGTATTAACCGCAAAGCATCATGACGGATTCTGTCTTTTTGATTCTGCGTATACAGAGTATAAAGCAACCAATACAAAGGCCGGAAGGGATCTGGTCAGGGAATTTGTGGATGCCTGCAGGGAAGAGGATATGAAGGTGGGCTTATATTTTTCCATTATTGACTGGGCACATCCGGATTTTCCAAAATATGGTGACCGTCAGCATCCCATGAGAAATAACGAAGCTTACAGGGATGAAAAGATTGATTTTGACCGTTATCTGGAATATATGCATAATCAGGTAAGGGAACTGGTTACGGGCTATGGGAAACTGGATTTACTGTGGTTTGACTTTTCCTATGATGATATGTGTGGGGAAAAATGGAAGGCTACAGAACTGATTCAGATGGTTCGTAAGTATCAGCCGGATGTGATTATAGACAATCGTCTGGAAGGAGCCGGAGACAATCACGGCAGTCTGATTAGTGGAAATCCTACCATTTACAGCGGAGATTTTGTAAGTCCCGAACAGATTATCCCGCCGGAGGGTGTGGTGGATATCCATGGTGAACCGGTACCCTGGGAACTGTGTGCCACCATGAACAATCACTGGTGTTACTGCAATTATGATTATGAATATAAATCCTCCACCATGCTGATACGTAAGCTGGTAGAATGTGTCAGCAAGGGCGGCAATTTTATCTTAAATGTAGGACCGGATGCCAGAGGAAATATGCCTGCGGAAAGTCTTAATATACTGGAAGAAATCGGACAATGGATGGACAAAAATTCTGAAAGCATCTATGGATGTGGACCCTGTAGCCTGCCAAAACCGGAGTGGGGTCGTTATACCCAGAAAAAAGATACCATCTATGCCCACGTATTTGAGACACCCCTGGGAGCACTTCCCCTGACCGGAGTCGCACCGGAATCGTTGGATAGTGTATACTATCTTTCAAACGGCACCCAGTTAAAAAGGGGAGAAGCATGGAATACGGCTCTTTATACGGATGTGGCATTTGTGTCCTTTGGAGAAAATCCGGTGTTTACTTATGCATTGCCGGATGAAAAAGATACGGTGCTTAAGATTGTGAAAAAATAAATGAAAATCCAGAAAGATTTTAATATCTGATTGAATTTTTGGATTATATGTGATACGATAAAAACATAAAGGAACAATCGCCCACAAGGGGTTGACCTCTTTTTTGGTAGAAAAACCACCCGTTTTTGGTCAAAGTTTAGGGGTGGTTTTTCTAAGTAGAAATTACTTACAAATCAATACAATGAATGTAAGTAATGCGAGAATGAACATACCAAAAGCCATAAGGTCTTGGAAATCAAAATGTTTATTGTTCATCAGCACCACCTCCATTCTATAGAGAATGAAGGTCAAGCCACCCTGCAACACGATTGTTCCATAGTTTTTATTCTAACATATTAACGATAAGAATACAATTCTTTTGCAAAAAATATTCTATAAAACATAAAAGAAAATAGCAATATAATGCAACACACTTCCCGCAACTACAAATATATGGAAAATGGAGTGCATATAGCGGTGCTTTTTACCAAGTCCGTAAAGAACGGCACCTACGGTATAGGATATTCCGCCAAATAACAGCCACAGCATACCGGGAACGGAGAGAGCCTGTATGGTTGGTTTTAAGGCAAGCACCACGCACCAGCCCATGCCGATGTAGCAAATCATGGAAAAGGCGGCATATTTTTTCAAATCAATGGCAGTAAAGATGGCGGCTATCAGTGCACACCCCCACACAGCACCGAGCACGGACCATGCCCACAGGGGAGAAATGGGTCGTACGGCACAAAGCATTACCGGAGTATAGGTTCCTGCAATCAGAAGATAGATGGTGCAGTGGTCAATCACCTGCAATACTTTCTTTGCCATCCCCTTTGGCAGTCCATGGTATACACTGGACATGGTATAAAGTAAAATCAGAGAAGTTCCATAGATAATACTGGATATGATTCCCCAGATACTGCATTTTCTTATGGAAGCCAGCAGACAGGTAATTAAAGCCACTATGCCAAAGACTGCTCCTGCAGTATGGGAAAGGGTATTACACAGTTCTTCTCCTTTCGTATAATCCGGCAGAATCCGGTCACATAATTTTGTTCTTGTCATAAAAAACCTCCTGCAATTTGTATTTCTGTTGTATTTCAGTGTAGCCATCCTGCATGAAAAATAGCAACCTACCCTGAAATTCTACGATTCTACCCACAGGAGAGTTGGGCGAATCTATTGAAAAAACAAGACCATTGGTGTTATAATCACCCTGTTTAAAAAAGAGATTACAAAATCTGGTTTGTTTAAAAAAGTGTGAGGTAAAAATGCAGGAATTAAAATTTATCATTGCAAAAAATATACAAAAGCTCCGGCAGGAAAAAGGAATGACACAGCTGGAGCTGGCGGAAAAACTGAATTATTCAGATAAATCCGTTTCCAAATGGGAACGGGGAGAGTCTTTACCGGATATTGTGGTTTTAAAGGCTGTGGCAGATGTATTTGAAGTAACCCTGGATTATCTGGTAGAGGAAGAGCACAGTCAGATAAAGATGCCAAAAACGGAAGCAGAGCAGAAATTAAAAAGGAATTATTACATTATTACCATCACCAGTATTTTTATGGTAGCTCTGATTGCAACCCTGGTGTTTATCATTCTTGCCATGGTATTTCCGTCTACGGCTTACCCCTGGCTCTGTTATGCCTATGCTATACCGGTAGCCTTGGTGGTCTGGCTGGTGTTTAATTCGGTCTGGTTTGAGCCGCGGAAAAATTATATGATTGTTTCCCTGCTGGTCTGGTCCATATTAGGGGCATTATATGTCACATTCATGATGGAAGGCTATCGTATCTGGCCCATACTTCTTGTGGGAATCCCGACACAGATTATTATCTGGATGTGGTCCAGACTCCGAAAAAATAAAACGATAGGTCAGACCGAACAATAAAGAAGAAAAAGAAGGGCTGTTGCATTAAGATTTTCAAAAGTTAATTTTCTTAATGCAACAGCCCCTCACGATCATGATTTAATTAAATTTTAATAATTTTTTAATAGAAAAGAGATAAGATATAGAGTAAGATTAAAATGAGGTGATGGAGAATGTACAGCTATTCTTTGACGCAGTGGATTTTGTTTTTTTTCTGCTACTGTTTTTTAGGCTGGATATGGGAAAGCTTTTTTGTTTCGGTAAAGAAGCTTCGAAAAACAAAGGAATGGGAATTTGTCAACCGGGGGTTTCTTCATGGACCGTTAATACCCATTTATGGATTTGCGGCAGTGGTGATTTTACAGGGTACCCTGCCTGTCCGGGAAAATACATATGCCGTTTACGTTTGTGGAGCCCTTACGGCAACGTTGTTTGAGCTGGTGACAGGAACGGCAATGGAGCACTTGTTTAAGGTAAAATACTGGGATTACAGCGAACTGCCCTTAAATTATGAAGGACATATCTGTCTGTTTGTATCTTTATTCTGGGGATTTTTTGCGGTTTTACTGGTAAGGGTAGTGCACGTGCGGGCAGAAGCAGTTTTTTTGAAGTTTTCCGGCTTTACCTCTGAGGTTCTGGCATTTACCCTGACCATTGCTTTTACCTATGACTTTGCGGTCTCCTTTAATGAAGCCATGGATTTGCGGGAAATTATGGAATCTTTAACGGAAAATAATGAGACATTAAAACGCCTGGAGAGAAGATTTAATGCGGTGGTTGCCTTTGCGGCATTGCCGGATAAGGTGGAACTAAAGGGAATGCGGTTAAGTGCCAGGGAAAGAATTGTTTACCGGGTCGAAAACCTGCGTGGGCGTAACGAAGAGAGATTTAACCGTATCAAGGAATATATACAGCTTCCGGAATATGAAAAACTACCGGATTTGCGGGAAATTTTAGAAAAATTAGAAATCAGCAGAAGAAGTTTTACAGAAAAATCCAACAAACAATACCTGCGGGCGGCAAGACAGTTAAAGAGAAATCCATATGTAAGCTCGAAAAAACATCAGGAAACACTGGAATTATTAAAAGAATTATTAAAAAACAGGGATTAAAAATTTTGTTTGCGGGGAATCTGGATAAAGAAAGGATAAGTTTAAATTTATGAGAACAAAAACAGTATTAAAGAAGGCAATTTTTTCAAAATGGGGAAGAGTGGATTCTATTGTAAAGCTTCCTCATACGTGGAATGCATTTGACGGCCAGGACGGCGGCAATAACTATTTTCGGGGAAAAGGCGTTTATAAGACGGAATTGCCGAATCCAACAGAAGGGAAAAAACAATTCGTTGAATTCCAGGGGGCAAACCATATTGCAACCGTTTACTGCAACGGAAAAAAAGCAGGAGTCCACAAAGGCGGTTTTTCCACCTTTCGCTTTGAAGTGACACAGTTCATGGAATCCAGGGAAAATATACTTATGGTGGAAGTGGATAACGGCGTAAGTGAGATATACCCACAAAGTGCAGATTTTACTTTTTGCGGCGGTCTGTACCGGGAGGTCAGTTTCATAGAGACGGATTTGTCTCATTTTGATTTGTTAAAGCATGGCAGTGACGGTGTGTTTATAACTCCATATAATACAGGAACTACCAGGGTGGATTTATTTCCCATAGCGACAACGGACTGTGAGATTTTAGTGACCTTAAAGGACAGGGAAGGAAATGTTGCGGCCAGAGAAAAAGTGGAAGCCGTTCCTCATACAGTGGTAAAGCTGAAGGTTTCAAATCCCCACTTATGGCAGAGCATTACCGACCCCTATCTGTATACCTGTGAAGCAGTCCTTTTGAAAGGGGAAGAAAAACTTGATGAGATAAAAACAGAGTATGGTTACCGGAGCTTTCATGTTGACCCCGAGAGAGGCTTTTTCTTAAATGGAAAAAGTTATCCCCTTCATGGCGTGTCCAGACATCAGGATAAATATGAAAAAGGCTGGGCAATTTCCAGAGGTGACCATGAAACGGATGCGGCACTGATAAAAGAAATCGGAGCCAATACCATTCGTCTTGCACACTATCAGCATGATGGGTATTTTTACGATATCTGTGACCGGGAAGGCTTTGTGGTCTGGGCAGAGATTCCCTTTATCAGTCAGTTTATGGACAGTAAAGAAGCTTATGAAAATACCATCAGCCAGATGACGGAGCTGATTGTCCAGAATTATAACCATCCTTCCATCTGCTTCTGGGGTATTGCCAACGAAATTACCATTGGCGGCGAATCGGAAAATCTGTACCGCAATCTGATGGATTTGCAGGCATTGTGTAAAAGAATGGATCCGTTCCGTCTGACAACCATGGCACAGGTTTCCATGGTGCCGATGGACAGTGAGCATATCCATATTACGGATGTCTTAAGCTATAATCATTATTTTGGATGGTATGTGGGAGAAGTTACCGATAACGGACCATGGCTGGATGCGTTTCATGCCCTGCACCCGGACCGGGCTTTGGGGGTATCGGAATATGGAGCTGAAAATATTATCAGATGGCACAGTGCCTGTCCGCAGAATCATGATTATACGGAAGAGTATGCTTCTTACTATCATCATGAGATGTTAAAAACCTTTGAAAAACGCCCCTACCTCTGGAGCACCCATGTGTGGAATATGTTTGATTTTGCCGCAGATGCCAGGGATGAAGGCGGAGAGCAGGGAAGAAATAATAAAGGGCTTGTAACCTATGACCGGAAAATAAAAAAAGATGCTTTCTATATCTATAAGGCATACTGGACAAAAGAACCCTTTGTCCATGTGGCAGGAAGACGTTTTGAGGACCGGGCAGAGGGAGAAAGAGATATCCGGGTCTATACCAACTGCGAAGAGGTAACCTTATATGTCAATGGCAGTAAAATAGCCACAAAAGAGGCTGTAGACCATATGGCTGTCTTTGAAGAAATCTTCTTAAAAGAAGGAGAAAACACCATAACGGCAGAGTGCGGTGACGTGAAAGATACGATTGTATTAAATGGTGTAAAAGAGCATCAGTATGCCTATGACCTTCCGGAAGGAAACGAGGGAGCAAACTGGTTTCATGACCCTGCCGCCATTGAAGCAAGAAAGGCATATCAGTTAAAATACAAAGAAGGATATTACAGCCTTAAGGATAAAGTAGGAGAGCTGATGAAAAATCCCGAGACTGCGGCTGTGTTACAGGAGATTATGGCAATAGCCCTGGAAAAAAGTCCCATGGCAAAAAGCTTTTTAACGCCTGGTCAGGGCATGGGAAAAGAGATGCAGGAGTTTATGGCATTAATGCCGCTTGCCAATCTGTTCCAGATGGCAGGAGCGGCATTTACCAGAGAAGAAAAATATGCATGGAATGAACGCTTAAATCAGATAAAAAAAGAAGAAAATTAGATTTTAGTAAGAGGATTCATTTAACTGGTCTAACAGCGAAATCTTCATATCATAGAGTCTGGGAGATAAATCCACATGAACCTTATGTGGATTTACCAGACGTCTGGTTTCTTCCCAGAGGGTTTCCAGTTCTTCTTTGCAAAACTCTCTGATTTCCATGACACTGGGAGATTCATATACGCATTTTCCTTTTTGGAAAACGGGAACCAGAAGCTCCTTCATGGTATAGGTATTTTCCGTAAGCTTTGTTTTTTTCCAGGGCTCTGCCGGGTCAAATAAAAGCAAGGGCTTTTTGGTATCAAATACATCATCCGTAAGACAGATTAAATCCGCTTTGATTTTCTTATTTTCTTTTTCATAAATCCGGTAAATGGTTTTATTGCCCGGATTGGTTACTTTTTCCGTGTTTTCCGATAATTTTATTTTTGGAAGAAAAGAACCGTCTTTTGTCATAACAGCCGCCAGTTTGTATACACCTCCGAAAGAAGGGCAGTCCTTAGAGGTAATCAGATGGGTTCCCACGCCCCATGAAGTAATGGCAGCTCCCTGGGTCTTTAAACTGTCAATGAGAAATTCATCCAAATCGTTGGAGGCAGAGATAACAGCATTATAAAAGCCGGCATCATCTAACATTTTTCGTGCTTTTTTGGAAAGATACGCAAGGTCACCGCTGTCCAGACGGATGCCATAACTGGTAAGCGGGATTCCGGATGCTTTCATTTCCTGAAATACCTTAATGGCATTGGGAACACCGGAGTTTAAGGTATCATAGGTGTCCACTAAAAGGATGCAGGAATCGGGGTACATTTTTGCATAGGTCTGAAAGGCACTATATTCATCGGGAAAGCTCATAATCCAGCTGTGGGCATGAGTTCCTTTGACGGGAACATCAAAAAGCTGTCCTGCAAGGACATTGCTGGTGCCGTTGCAGCCTCCGATGATGGCGGCCCTGGCACCGTAAATTCCGGCATCGGGACCCTGGGCACGACGAAGCCCGAATTCCATAATTGCGTCTCCCTTGGCGGCATAACAGACTCTGGAAGCCTTGGTGGCAATGAGACTCTGGTGGTTTATGATATTTAAAATGGCAGTTTCAATTAACTGTGCCTCCATAATGGGGGCGATGACCTTTATTATGGGTTCCCTGGGAAAGATAACACTTCCCTCCGGTATGGCATAGATGTCACCGGAAAAGTGAAAGGAGGTTAAGTAGTCTAAGAAATCTTCTTCAAACAGGTTAAGACTTCTCAGATAATCAATGTCTTCTTTGGTAAAATGAAGATTTTTTATGTAATCTATGACCTGCTCCAGTCCGGCACAGACGGCATAGCCGCCCTCCTGCGGGTTGCTCCGGTAAAAGGCATCAAAAATCACTGTTTCGTTCTGGTTCTTATTTTTAAAGTAGCCCTGCATCATGGTCAGCTCGTACAGGTCAGTAAGTAAGGTTAAATTGTGTACAGACATAGGTACCTCCTTTGGGTTTTGCGATTTAAGTGTACTGTAGCATAAAAGAAATGAGTTTACAAGCACCTTGAAAAAACCGCAAAAGACTTGACAGAATGGGCATTTATAGTGTATTTTGTAGCAAGAGCTGTGACGAAGACAGTATTATTTTTCCAAAAGGCAAAGCGAATCAGGGAGGGTGAGAGCCTGAGGCGAGTAGGAACTATAAGAAGATCCCTTCTGAGCTGCCAGCCGAAAGGTGTACCCCTAGTAAGTGTGGCCGGTTCTTCACCGTTAAAGGAAGAACGCATTATTATGACTTTTGGGACAATGTCTGAAAGCAAAAAACGTGCGGAATGTAACAGGTGGTATAACGAGATTCAAGCCTCGTCCTATTACAGGGCGGGGCTTTCCTATGTCTTCCAAACGTGGAAAATAAAATAAGATAGAAAGGAAAAAAGTCATGTATCAGAAAGTAGATACCAATCTTAATTTTGTGGACAGAGAAAAAGAAACTCTGAAATTCTGGCAGGAAAACGATATTTTCAAAAAAAGTATGGACAGTCGGAAAGAAGGCGAAACCTATACTTTTTATGACGGTCCCCCTACTGCCAATGGTAAACCCCATATCGGTCATGTACTGACAAGGGTTATCAAGGACATGATTCCAAGATACCGTACCATGAAAGGCTATATGGTTCCAAGAAAAGC
>CAZDAT010000001.1:0-30210 GCA_964503695.1 uncultured Lachnospiraceae bacterium | reverse complement strand
TGGAGAAATGTGGCAGATGCAGATGTATTAAAATGTATCCGTATGCTGACCTTCCTTCCTTTGGAAGAGATTGAAAAAATGGATGCATGGGAAGGAAGCCAGTTGAATCAGGCAAAAGAAATCTTAGCTTTTGAATTGACCAAACTGGTGCATGGAGAAGAAGAAGCTGTTAAGGCACAGGAAAGTGCAAGGGCTTTATTTGCCAGCGGAGTAGCCGCAGATATGCCTACCGCAACTTTGGCGGAAGAAGATTTTACGGAAGGCAAGATTGATATTTTAACTGTACTTGTAAAATCCGGTCTGGTTCCATCAAAATCAGAAGCAAGAAGAGCAGTAGAACAGGGCGGCGTATCTGTAGAAGGTGAAAAAGTGACAGATATGAAAACCATTTACGAAGCATCTGTCTTTGAAGGTGATGGACTGGTTGTAAAACGTGGTAAGAAAAACTTTAGAAGAGTGGTAAAATAATGGAAGTTTTTAGAGCTTGAAATTAGATTCTTTGGTGAATAATATAGAAAGAGTGTTCTTTGTTTTTGGCAAGAACATTCTTTTTTTTGTAAAAAAAAGAAGATAACTGCAAGTAGAATCTAAATGTCCGGTTTTGGGGAAAGATGCTTGTAATAGAATCCATTACGTGGTAGAAAATAGATAATTAAAAATCTATCATTTAGGTATATAAATAGCTTGAAGGAACAGGGATACAAAGGAAGAGGGAATGGACATGCCAAAGAAAATGTCGCCAAAAAAGAATGCAACTGCCATTTTAGAGCATTGGTTTAACAGTAGCTTTTTTTCTTATAAACAGATTTTTTCCATGCTTGTGCCGCTGATTTTTGACCAGTTTTTTGTAAGTATCATTGGACTTCTGACTACAGCAATGATTAGCTCGTCAAGTCAGGAATCTGTTTCAGCAGTCAGTCTTGTTTCACCATTATGTACTATGATTTATTCAGTTTATAGTGCGATTTCTTCTGCGGGAACCGTATTGATTGCACAGTATAAGGGTCAGGGAAATCAGGAAAAAATGAAAAAGGCAGCAGAACAGATAGTAATATTTACATTTCTTACGGCGGTTGTATTTTCTGCTTTTTTAATTATCATGGCAGAACCGGTGATTCAGGGGATGTTTGCAGATGCTAAACAAGAAGTGAGGGATAAAGCAGTTGTGTATCTTACTGGGAATGCCGTTTCTTTCATTTTTTTGTCTGTTTATATGGGAGGCATTGCGGTATTCAGGGGAATCGGCAGGATGAAGGTATGCTTACAGCTATCGGTAATGATTAATGTAACACATTTGATTGCCAGTTTTGTATTTATTAATGTTATGCAGTTGGATATCATGGGAACCATTCTGTCGCTGAATCTGGCACGCTGTATTGGGAGTATCGCTGTAGTGTACTATTTATATGGAAAAGGAAGTAAACTGCGAATTTGCGGAAGAGATACATTTCATTTAAACAAAAAGATTTTAAAGTCAATTGTGAATATCAGTGCGCCGTTTGCACTGGAACAAATTTGTTTTAATGGCGGAGGAATCCTGGTATCCATGTTTTTGGTAAAACTGGGAACCGCCAGTGTTGCAGCGAATGCAGTGACTAATTCTGCCATATCTGTTTTTTATGCTGCCGGAATTGCAGTTTCAAATTTAGTGGTAACCATTGTAGGGCAGTGTATAGGGGCAGGAGATAAAAAAATGGCACGTGATTATGGAAGAAAAATGCTTTGGCTTGGAGAAGCAGTTATTATAATTTCCTTTGGTTTATTTCTTCCGTTTCTGGATTTTATATTGAAATTATATCAGGCACCGCAGGATACTATGGCGATAATTTACCGATTGTTTGTAATTACCTGTATTCCGATTGTTTTTTTATGGGTTACATCCAACGTATTGCCGAGTGTGTTAAATGCAGCCGGAGATGTGCGGTTTACCTCTTTTGTTTCCTTACTTACTATGTGGGTTGTACGGGTCGGACTTGGATATTTCCTTACGATGAAAACGAACCTGGGTGTGGAAGGCATTTGGATAAGTGTAGGAATAGAATGGCTGATTCGGAGCATTATTTTTTATCATAGATTCAAAACAGAGAGATGGCTAAAAAGTATCGAAAAAATATAACAAACCCTGCATGATACTAAATCATGTAAAAAGCTACGAAAGAAAATGTGAGATAAATATGAAAGAAAATGAAGAAAAATATGCTTTAAAAAGAGCTGTATTTATAGGCGGTTTATGTTCAGCCGCATATCTGGCAGTTTATATAGCAAAAAATATTTTAAGTGTTTCCCTTCCTAAACTGATAGAAAATGGAGAAAGCACGAATGAAAAGATTAGTGCGTTATCTTCTGTCTTTTTTATAGTTTATGCGGTCGGACAACTGATTAACGGAATGCTGGGAGACCGAATGAAAGAAAGATATATGGTTGCTTCTGGGCTTATTTTAGCCGGAATGGCAAAGCTTTTCATGGTCTTTTTTATCGGATATCAGACTGCGGCAATGCTTATTTATGGTATTATGGGCTTTGCCTTGTCTATGGTGTATGCTCCCATGGTAAGGTGTATTGCAGAAAATACCAGTGTGGTGTATGCACAGAAATGTAATCTGGCATTGGAGGTTTTTGCTTTGTTTGGAGGACCGGCAGCCGGACTAATCGGAGCAATCTGTGGTTGGAAACTTTCTTTTGGAATTGTCGGTTTCTGGCTGATTTTCATGGGAATAATTTTCTATTTCTTTATGTCTGAATGGGGCGGTAAAGAAGAAGGGGTGAAACTAAAAGAAGAGAAAAAGAAGGAAAAAAAGCACCGCATTTACAATCTTTTAAAGCGAAAAATACTTTTTTTTACATTAGTTACCGGTCTGACCGGAGTTGTGAGAAGTGCAGTGGTATTTTGGATGCCTGCTTATTTTTCACAATATCTTGGATTTTCTTCAGAGAGTTCTTCTTTTTTGTTTTCTATGTCCACAATCTGTATTTCTATGTCAGCTTTTGTGGCGGTATGGCTTTTTGATTATTTGCAGCGGAATATGGAAAGAACAATCTTTGTTTTTTTCCTGTCGGCAATGCTGGCATTTTTACTCTTGTATTTTGTCAGGCAGCCGTTGGGGAATGTTATATGTATTACTTTTGCAGTAATGGCTTCAAATTGCGTATCTTCCATAATATGGATTGTATATTGTCCAAGTCTTAAAGATACGGGAATGGTTTCTACTGCAACAGGATATCTGGATTTTGTAAGCTACATGGCAGCATCAGTGTTTAATATTATTTTGGGAAATACAGTAGCCGGGACAGGGTGGAAAAATCTGATTCTTATATGGGTAATTTTAATGGGAGTTGGTGTCAGTGCCGCTTTCTGGCAGATAGAAAGAAGTAAAAAGGAGGAGCAAAAAAGTGAAAATTAAATATTTGGGAACTGCAGCCGCAGAAGGGATTCCGGCACTATTTTGTCATTGTGATACTTGCAGGTTTGCAAGAATACATGGAAAGAAAGAGATACGGACAAGGTGTCAGGCAATGATAGATAATGAGATTATGATAGATTTCGGACCGGATACTTATTTTCATACTCTGACCTATCAGCTGGACATTACAGATTTAAAGTATTGTCTGATTACACATATACATGAAGACCACCTTTTGCCGGACCAGTTTATCTATAGAACTGCCGGATATGCAGTATTAAAAGAAGGAACAGAGCCGCTTTATGTATATGGCAGTGAAGATGTGAAAAAAATGGTAATGGAACTGGGAGAAAACAGCATTGGAGATAATAAGGAGGTACAGATTAATACGATAGAGCCTTATCATCCTGTAACACTTGGAAAGTATAAGGTTACGGCATTTCCGGCGGTACATGGAACCAAAAATCCGCTCTTTTACAGTATAGAAAAAGAAAACAAGACAATTCTTTATGCTCATGATACTGATTTTTTTACAGAAGAAATCTGGGATTATCTGGAAAAAAATCAGATGCATTTTCAACTGGTATCGATGGATTGCACTTCAGGAGTTGAAAAAATGCAGTATACCGGGCATATGAATTTTGAAAAGAACCTAAAGCTTAAGGAAAAAATGTTAGAGAAAAATATAGCAGATGAAAATACCATATTTGTGGCAAATCATTTTTCGCATAATGGTCATGCAGGCTATGCGTATGCTGTAGAATATATGAAAAATGACAAAATTATGATTTCTTATGATGGGATGGAAATTGAGATTTGATAAAGCGGGAGAATAATATGTACAGATATACAATAAACGATGAAAATATCGAAAAATTTGGAAAAATAAAGGAAATAAACAGTGAAGCAGAGCTTATAACCTCTGGCTCATTTCTGGAATTTGGCGGAGAATTTACCAGGGTAACTGCCAGGATAGAAGGAGAGGCAGAAAAGGATTTGGAAGCTTATCTGGGTGTTTTTATAAATGAAGAAAAAATACCGGAACAAATTTTTAAGATAGAAAATGGAATCCATGTTTATACATTGTTTCAAAGCAGACAAAAAGAAAACGTGACAGTCAGGGCTATGAAATTAACGGAGTTACAGTATGGAAAATTAAAAATAAAGGAATTGAATGCAGATGGAAAAATGTCACCTGCAAAAGAAAAAGAAAATTCAAAACGCAAAATGCTCTTTATTGGAGATTCTCTGACAGCCGGATATGGGGTGGAGGGAAAGGCAGAGGATTTCATATTTACGACTGCCACAGAGAATGTTACAAAAACATATTCGTATCTGACAGCAGAAGCTTTTGGAGCACAGGCGTGGTTTGCCTGCTTTAGCGGAGGCGGAATTATATCGCGTTATATTGCACCTGAGGAGGAGAAACCCTTAACGGACATTTTGATGCCGGAAGTATTAGAACAAAGCATGGACAACGAGTATGAACCGGATATTATTTTCATGAATCTTGGAACAAATGATGCCAGTTATACGAGAAAAGACAAGAATAAAGAAGAAGCTTTTGCAGGAAAATACATGGAATTTGTTCATAAAATTGCGGAAAAATATCCGAAATCCTATATTTTAATCCTATACGGTTTAATGGAAGCTACCTTAACAAAAGCTGTTAAAAATATGGCAGAGATATGTCAGAAAAATAAAATAAGGTGTTCTTTTGTGGAATTGCCGTTAATGGAAAAAGAAGACGGGGTGGGAACCGGAGGTCATCCGTCTTTTACGACACATAAAAAGATTGCACAGATTCTTGTACGTGAGGTCGCAGATATTATGGATTGGAAAGAAGAGTGAGAAGATTATGGACTATTACCAGAATGAAACGAAACAGAATATGTCGGGTTTTTATAACGAAATGACACCGGTGGAAAGAAGTATTGCTTCTTTTTTCCTAAGTAATACAGAAAAAATGGATTTTTCTTCCAAAAATATTTCCAAACGATTATATGTATCAGAGGCTGCATTATCGAGATTTTCCAAAAAATGCGGATATAAGGGATATCGTGAATTTATTTTTTCTTATGAAAAAGATTTAGAGCGTGAAATGCCAAAAGAAAATCAGAAGAAGGATATCAGCATTCTTACCCAAAAAGTATGTCAGAGTTATTCAGAGCTTTTGGCGGAAAGCTTTCAGATTTTGAAAGATAAACAAATCCAGAGAGTGGTGGATATACTTATGCAGGCAGAAAAAACTTTATGCTATGGAGTTGGAAGCTCAGGCTTTGCTGCCAGGGAATTTTGTTTCCGGTTTATGTGCATGGGACTTTTAGTGGAAGCGGTAACAGATGTACATCTGATACAAATGAGTGCAGCCCTTGCAGGAAAAAATTCTGTAATTGTAGCATTTTCGATTAGCGGAAAAACCAAAGAAATAAATAACAGTATCCGCATTGCCAAGAAAAAAGGAGCAAAGGTGATTTACATTACTTCCGGTGAGAACATGGATGTTTTAGAATTATGCGACGAAGTGGTGAAGACAGCATATATTAAAAATTTGGAAACCGGAACTAAAATTTCACCACAGATTCCCATACTGATTATTATAGATGTCTTATATTCCTATTATTTTGCAAATGATGTCTATCATAATGAGAAAAAATATAAAGAAACTTTGGCAGCTCTTCGTGGAGAAGAGGTAGCATCTGCAAATGAAACAGGTATGCCATATTAGGTTTTCATGGTCAAAATGAATAATGAAAAATGAAAAAAAGATAGATATATAGTAAAAATAACTGAAAGTAGTTTCTGCTAAGAAAGAAAAAAGAATGTTTTTTTATTCTACTTTCTGAAAGGAGCAAAAAGCTTGAATGAGGAGAATGAAGTTGTTATAATTCGAACATCAAAAAGAAACGTACGGTTTATGGGTAATGTTTCTTTGAAAGTAAAATAAACAAACGGACTCAAATTAAAACATTAGGTCAGATTATAAGAATGGAGAAAAAGTATGCTTTTTACGATTGAGGAAGCTTGTAAAAAAGAAGAAAGAGTAATTGAAGAATTAAAAAAATATACGGATATTTTAAACGTATGGCAAAACGAAGATAAAAAATGGGAAAAGATGGCATTAAATTCATTGGAAGAAAGCCGGAAAACAGGAAGGATTCAGAAAGTCATCTTAAAAAATACGGCAGAATCAGGTTATCGGATTAAAAAGCACAGGGAAGCTTTGGTTGTAGAATACGGCAAAATCCTGGATATGTGTCGGGCACTGCTGTTTTTATCAGGAAACAGCAAAGAAATAGAAACGGAAGTTTCTGAAAAATGTATATTTTGTGATTTTGGAATCATGCTGGATTTATCAAGAAATGCAGTTATGAAGCCGGAAAAAATTAAGCAGATGATTTGTTATGCTGCGTGCATGGGATTTCATTATGTAGGGCTTTACATGGAAGATACTTTTGCAGTGGAAGAAGAGCCTTATTTTGGGTATATGCGGGGAAGGCTGACACAAAAAGAAATCAAAACGTTAGATGCATATGCGAAGATATTTGATATGGAACTAAGACCCTACATACAGACACTTGCCCATTTAAATCAGATTACACGTTATGAAACTTATAGCGAAATCATTGATGCAAAAGATATTCTGCTTGTGGGCGAAGAACGAACAGAGCAGTTTTTAGAACATCTGATTAAAAAAGTTTCGGAATGTTTTTCTACCGACCGGATTAATATAGGGATGGATGAGGCAGAGCTTTTAGGCTCCGGAAAATATCTTACGAAAAATGGATTCCATAAAAAAAGCAGGATTATGACAAAACATCTGGAATGTGTTTTAAAAATATGCCGAAAATACAATCTGAGACCACAAATGTGGAGCGATATGTTTGTACATATGCTGGATAACAATGATTTGGATTTTGTAATTCCAAAAGATTTACAGCCTGTTTACTGGGACTATTACTCTACCAGTGAAGAACACTACAGTGAAAATATTGTAAAACAAAAGAAAATAAGTAATGACATAGGTTTTGCAACAGGAGCCTGGAAATGGACAGGTTTTGTACCACATAACGGATACAGCATACAGATAGGAAAAGCATCCATTGCAGCCTGCAAAAAACATGGTATTGATTCTTATACCATTACCTGCTGGGGAGATAATGGAGCAGAAACAAGCAGTTTTTCGGTGCTTCCGACAATTTTTAAGGATGCAAAGCTGGCATATGAAAGCCGTATGGAGGAACTGGCATTTGAAAAGCTGACAGGTTATGGATTTGAGGAATTTTGCAGGATAGATTTGGTAAATCCATATTCGGAAAATGATAAAATTCATAATAATTGTAGCAAATATCTGCTTTATAATGACCCGCTGATTGGAACATTTGATTCTGTGGTAAAAAAAGATACGGCAAAAAAGTTTGCAGAGGCAGAAAAAATGATGGAAAAGATTTCCGGACAGGGAAGGTTTTCTTATATTTTTGAAACCATGCATAAGCTGTGTATCGTATTAAAACAGAAAGCGGATTTGGGAATCAGAATACGTGAGGCATATGAGAAAGGGGATAAAGAAGAGCTTTCGCGTATTGCAAAAGAAGAAATTCCGGTACTTAGAAGAGATTTGAACGCCTTTTATGAAGCCTTTCAAAGACAGTGGAGACTGGAAAATAAAGCATTTGGGTTTGAAGTACAGACCCTTCGGATAGGAGGTCTGGAACGGCGACTGTCGGATACTGCAAAACAGCTGGAAGAGTTTGTGGAAGGCAGGATACCGGTGATTGAGGAATTAGAGGAAGAATATCAATCATTTGGTTATTTTGAAAAGAACCAGATTGAAGAGCTGAATTATAATTTGTGGTCAGATATTGCAACACCTGCGGTTATCGGCTGAAACAGTTATAAACCAGAAGGTTTATATAAATTACAAAACTTAAGGACTAAGGAGGACAAAAAACTATGAGAAAGAAAATGTTAAGTGTGTTATTATGCATTTCCATGGCAGCAGCAATGCTGATAGGATGTGGCGGTAATGATGCAGGAAATGGGGAAGTGGAATCGGCAGATAACGGAGTAAATACCGATTCGGAAGCGGTTAGCGGACAAGAGGTTACGGTAGAGTTTTGGACCATTGACCTGAAAGCAGCATTTGGGGACTTTTTCAATGAAATGATTGCAAATTATGAAGCACAAAATCCGGGTGTAAAAATTAACTGGACAGATGTTCCTTATGCAGATATCCAGTCAAAATTAGTCACATCAGTTGCCGGGGGAACAGCACCGGATGTTGTAAACTTAAATACCCAGTTTGCATTAACACTTGCAGGACAGGGAGCATTAGTGGATTTAAATGAAGAAGCTACAGAAGAACAGAAATCCATTTATATTGAAGATTTGTGGGAATCTGCACAAATCGGGGATTCCGTGTATGCTTTCCCATGGTATGCATCACCGGATATCATGTTCTATAATGAAGCTTTATTTGAAAAAGCAGGAATGGAAGTTCCGGCTACTTTTGATGAAGCACTGGAAATGGCTGAAGAATTTTATAATAAAACAGGAGCATATTTATTTATGCCGGATGAATTTTTCAACATTTTATTTGAAGAAAATATTGATGTATTGACAGAAGATAAGACAGCGGCTGCATTTAATACCGAAGAAACAGCAGATTTACTGGCAAAATACAAAGAATGCACAGATAAAGGTGTTATTTTAAAAACGAACTGGGGAAAATGGGATGAAATGTTAAAATTATTTGAATCCGGTCAGTTGGGAATCATAAGCTCCTCAGGTTCTTCTTTATCCAGAATCAAAGATGAAGCACCCGATATTTATGAAAACATTGGTATATCTACACCTTTAACAGGAAAAAATGGATTGTCCAGAAACCCGTTAATGAACCTTGTAGTTCCAAAAGCAAGTAAAAATCATGAAGCTGCCATTAACTTTGCCCATTATGTAACAAATGATGCAAACCAGTTGGCATTTTGTAAGGAAGTTTCCATCTTCCCATCCACAAAGGCAGCCAGTGAAGATGAATATTTTACTTCTGATACAGAAACCTTGGAAGGTCAGGCAAGTGCAATGTCTGCAAAAGCAAGTAAAACTTCAAAGGATTTCTCTTTAGGAATCGCGGATCAGACAAATATTCAGACAGCAGTGGATAAAGCATATGAAGCAGCTATTACAAATGGGGAGGACATTAAAGCATCTTTAGCCCAGGCAGAAGCGGATGTAAATGCAATTCTTGCAGAAATTAATTAATAGTTAAACTGTCCCGGAAGTTTTTTCTGGGACAGTTTAATACAGGAGGATACTATGGGAGAAAAGATTTCAAAAATGAAAAAAAGACAGACCATAAAAGCATATGGTTTTATGGCTCCGGCACTTTTTATAATTTTGTTATTTACAATTATACCTATTGTTGGAAGTCTGATACTGATGTTTTATGATTATTCTGTACTTGGGGAGACAAAATTTGTTGGTTTTCGTAACTTTGTAAAAGCATTTAATGACAGAGTGTTTCTGATTTCAATAAAAAATTCAGTCATATTTGTAATTGTTGTTCCGGTGATTCAGATATTATCTATTCTTCTGGCAGTTTTAGTAAATAAGAAAATACCAGGAATCGGATTTTTCCGTACCCTGTTTTATATACCGGTTGTTACTTCCATGGTTGCAGTTTCCATTATCTGGGGATTCATTTTTAATTCAAATGGTCTGATAAATACGGCATTAAAAGAATGGGGACTGATATCCATGCCGCTGGGATTTTTAAGCGATAAAGAAACTGCCATGCTTTGTCTGATGTTTATTACTGTCTGGCAGGGACTGGGATATTATATGATGATGTATCTGGCAGGCTTACAGGGGATTCCGAAAGAGCTTTGTGAAGCGGCAACCATTGATGGGGCAAATGCCGTTAAAGTATTTACAAGAATTAAATTGCCGATGTTAAAGCCCTATATCTGGTTTTGCTCTTTAAATTCCGTGATTTCCGCAATCGGAGTGTTTGATGTGGTATTTGTACTGACAAAGGGCGGACCAAACGATGCAACAATGGTAATTAATTATTATTCTTACACAAAGGCATTTCAGGATTTTCAGTTCGGATATGCAGCGGCCATTGGAGCGGTACAGGCTGCGGTTACTACATTGCTTAGTATTGTAGTGTTTGTTTATGGCAAGAAAGGAGGAATGACAAATAATGAATAAAACAATGACAAAGAAAAAGAAGAAAAAAGTAATCGAATATATTTTTACATATTTATTATTGATTCTTATTGCACTTATTTGTGCAGGTCCTTTTATCTGGCTTTTGTTATCTTCCTTCAGAACGGGTGCTAATATTTATAGTCTGGATTTTAAATTAAGTGATTTTTCGATTGCCAATTATACAGGCGTTGTCGAATATATGAATATCCCTAAGTATATAGGAAATACGGTTATTATTACATTTGGCGGAATTATAATTGATATTATCTTTTCTTCCTTATGTGCCTATCCTCTGGCTACCATGGAATTTAAAGGGAAAAATGTGATATTTACCATTTTAATAGGAACCATGATTATTCCGGCAGCAGCAGGAATGATTATTAACTATCTTACAATTTCAAAATTACATTTGTTAAATACCATGGCAGGAGTGATTCTTCCGTCTTCGGTGAAAACATTTAGTATTATTTTATTGCGGCAGGCTTATCTTGGAATACCAAAGGAATTAATCGAGGCTGCAAAACTTGACGGGGCAGGGGAGTTAAAAATCTGGAGACATGTAATGCTTCCGGGGATTCTTCCAAGTATTTCAACAATTGTGATATTTGATTTTATTGCAAACTGGAATGCATTTTTGTGGCCTATTATCGTGCTGCAGGATCCGGAAAAATATCCGCTGGCTACGGCTTTACAGTATTTGAATGGTTCCTTTAGTTATAAATTCGGTTATGTGGCAGCAGGTACGATTATTTCCATCGTTCCGGTATTGCTGGTATTTATGGTTTTCCAAAGAAATTATATAGAAGCAGTAAGTGGTGCTGTAAAAGGGTAGACATATGGAACAGATTTATGAAGTATGGGTTGAGATTTCGGCAAATAAAAAAATAATTCTGGATGAAAAAGCATTTCGGGATTCAATGGAAAAATGCAAAGAAGCAGGAATGACAGGTATTATCTTAAGTGTAAAAGATACCAGCGGTTTTGTCATATATAAAAGTAGCTTTGCGAAGCATTATTCTTTCTATGATGCTGATTTTAAGCCGGAAACAGATTATGTAAAACAGTGTTTTGGGATTATCCGGTCACTGGGAATGAAATGTTATGCTGCGTTTGATGTTTTTACAGAAGGAAATAAAAAAAAGAAACATCCTTTCATGAAAGGATTTACACCAGGATGGGAATGTGAGGTTTATGGACTTGATAAAAATGGAAACGCAGTAATTCGAAAAAGTACGGAAAGCTTCGGACTTAAGACGGCAGGCTCTATAGATGATTTTGGTGAGATTTTTGTAAATCCCGGAAAAGAGGAGGTTCGTCAGTATGAATTAAACCTTCTCGGGGAATTTTGTGAAAATTATCATCCAGACGGCATTGTACTTGACAGGGTAAGATATGTCGGATTATCAACGGATTTTAGTGAATACACAAGAAAAGACTGGGAAAAGTATACAAATATTTATGATGAAAACTGGCCTGAGGATATATACCGGCTGAAAGAGACCGGTAAAGGAGTTAAGGAAGAACCGGGAAAATACTATGGAAGCTTTTTCGAATACCGGGCAAAAATTATCAAAAGCTTTGTGGAAGAAGTAAGCAGGATGTTAAAAACAGATTTCCCGGATGTGGAATTTTGTAATTATACCGGTTCATGGTACCCGCTGTATCATTTGGTCGGTGCAAACTGGGCAGGAAGTAAATACCAGAGTCATGAATTTTTCTGGTGTGATGCCAAAAAGCTGAAAGAAACAGCCTATGGGGATATACCGGACAGGTTATTGTCAGGATTTTATTACAGTGATGTCTGGATTACAGAAGCCGAAGAAAAAGACCTTCCGGCACCCTGGTATACTGTGGAAGGAGCTTACGAAATGGCCTCTAAGATAACCTGTAATAAAAAAGGAATGACGGGAAGCCTTTTTATTGAACAGTATAGGGAGTGTCCGGAAAGATTACAGGAAGCAATGTCTGTCTGCTTTCAGACTACCGGAGGCTGTATGATATTTGATTTATCTTATATTCATAAATATGACTGGTGGAAATTTATGAAAAAAGTTAGTCTCGAGCCGTTGGAAAAGAAGGATATTGATAAAATTGCGGATATATGTGCAGGTGTGTTTGATAAAAGTTATACGGTAACAAAAGAACGTATTTATAAAAATCTTTTTGAAGATGCAGATTTTTGCAGTGTGGAGAGTCGAAAAATAGTAGATGAACAGACAAAGGAGATACTGGGATTTATCGGGGTCAAGATTTCACATAATGAACAGTTATACCTTGATACGGCATGGATTAGTATTTTGGCGATTGACCAAAAAGAGCAGAAAAAAGGCTATGGAAGAATGCTTTTAAATCATACCTGCCAGTCTTTAAAAAAACGTGGAATTAAAAAGATTTATGCAGGGCAGGATTTTCATAATTTTTTCTCGGGGATTCCGGAGCCTGATAAAAATAAAGAAAGATTTTTTGGGGAATGCGGATTTAAATTAAATTTCGAACCGCATTATGATTTAGAGGCAGAACTTACAGGAAATGAAGCTATTGATAATTTTGACTTAAATCCATTTGAAGAGTATTATGTAACTGATACTTATAAAAAGGACAAAGAGAAGCTTCTCAGGTTTTTGAAGGAAGAATTTCCGGGCAGATGGGAATACGAAGCGAAGGAAAAAATCCGGGAGATAGATAATTCAGAAAATATTGTGATTTTATGGAAAAAAGATAAGACAGAAATTGCAGGCTATTGCATGATTTCTGTAGATGCGAATGGTAATGGAGGTTTAGGACCCATAGGAATAGCAAAAAAGATAAGGGGCGGCCATGTGGGTGATTATCTGTTGAATCAGTCGCTTCGGCAGTTGAAAAAAAATGGTGCTGTGCGTGTGAATGTTGACTGGACAATTTTGAAGGACTTTTATGGTCAGTTTGGATTAGAAGCAAAACGAACATATCTTGCAGCTTATAAAGATTGGAAGGAAAAAAGAGGATAAAGCATTGAAGAAAAAAATTGTATTATTACCATTGGATGAGAGACCCTGTAATTATGAATTTCCTAAAAAATTATTTTGCCATGATGATTTAAATATTGTAAGACCGGAAAAACTGGGTAACAAAAAAACACCGGCTTCTTATGATGAAATTGCGGATTTTCTGCGGGATGCCTGTGTGGATGCAGATGGTCTGGTAATTTCCATGGATATGCTTTTATATGGGGGGCTTGTTCCCTCAAGGCTTCATCATCTGTCGAAAGAGACCTTATTACAAAAGATTCAGTTATTGAGGGAAATCAGGGAAAAAAATAAGCATCTTGTTATCTATGCGTTTCATGTAATTATGAGATGTCCGGAATATTCCAGTGATGATGAAGAACCGGATTATTATGGAATCTGTGGAAAAGAAATTCATGAATTAGGAGTTGCGGTTCATTTGAGCAGGCTTGGAATTGAAGGGGATGTTCCTGTGAAAAAAGCAATGGAAAAAGTAAAACCGGAATATCTGGATGATTATATTTCAAGAAGAGAAATCAACCGTTATATGAATGTGGAAACCATTCAGCTTGCAAAGGAAGGTCTGATAGATGCTCTGGTGATTCCCCAGGATGATTCGTCAAAATATGGTTATGCGGCATTGGACCAGAAAGTGATTCGTGAAAAAATAAACGAATATAATATGGAAGATAAGGTGTTAATGTATCCGGGGGCAGATGAAGTAGAACTTACCCTGTTATCAAGAATGCTAAATTATCTGGCAGGTAAAAGACCGAAGTTTTATGTAAAATATGTATCGGAAATGTCAAAAAACATGATTCCATTGTATGAAGGATGTACTCTTTCCACGACAGTGAAATATCATATTTTATCCGCCGGCGGCTTACTGACTGAAAGCTATGAAAATGCAGATATTGTGTTATTTTTGACCGCACCTGCGGATGCCATGGAAGAGGCAATGACGCAGCCTTCGGAAAAGCTGGAATATTGTGTGGAGAGAAATCTTGCAGATATGACAAGTCTTTTGAAATACTGTATAAAGCAGAAGATGATTGTAACAATTGCTGATAATGCTTATGCAAATGGCGGTGATTTAGGGATTATTAAAATCTTAAATAATAATCATTTATTATTTGCGGTGGATGGTTACGCAGGATGGAATACATCTGCAAATACCCTTGGCACGGCAATTGCGGAAGGGATAAACAGTTATCTTTTTGGCAGGAAAGAGAAAAATTTGAAGTTTCTGGCAGAAAGATATGTGGAAGATGTAGGTTATTGTGCCGTTGTACGTAAAGACGTGTCAGAAAAACTTCCGGCTTCCATGAATTATTTTGATGTAAAAGAACCATCGGGAAGTGTGGCACAGATGGTAGCCGGAGAGTTGAATCAATTTATAAAAGAAAATCTTTCTTCCATTGCAGACAGGATTTGGATAAAAAAAGTTACCATGCCATGGAGCAGGATGTTTGAGATAAATCTGGAAGTTGGAGTGAAGGAATTGTAGATATTTTGAGAAAAATAATTAAAGATGATTGCAGGTAAAAATGAATAGATGAGAATGTGAATGAAAAGGGGTATTGGTTATGAGAAGCCAATGCCTTTTTCATTATGTTAATATGATATTAGTGCAAAACGTCTGCTGGGACAAAAGAGTATACTGGCACATATATTGGTGAAGACAGTGGATGATATTCTGTTTTTGGTTTTTGAAGCATTCTTCAATTTCCCATCGTTTCTGATTTGTTTTTATAATGCCTGATGATATGGAACGTCTTTTTTCAACGAAAAAAACTGGCATATAACATTATTTAATGATTATCGGGTGAAAAAGTAACTTTAACAAAACAGAAACATAATTTGAAAAAAACGGAAACAACAGGTTTGTATAGTGAGTGTATAAACAAAAATCAAAAAGGAGATATCAGAAATGGCAAAATTAGCAGATGTAAATGAAAAAATTGCGGAGGCAGTTGTAAACGGATACAAAAAAATCGAGGATGGCGTTGTAGACGGATATAAGAAAATTGAAAAGGGAGCTGTGGATGGTTTTTCAAAAGTAACGGATAAATGTGTAGAAAAACTTTTTGCAAAAGAAGGGGAAAGCGTGGAAGAAGCGAAAAAAAGACTTTCACAGGAAAAATAGAAGGTGCAGGCAGTATGGAAATAAATCAGCAGACATTTACTTACAGGTACTTGGAACAGGAATTATGGTCATGATGCTTGGACTGGTTGGAACAGCAGGTATGCTTATGGCTTATCCGGATGCAGGAGTAAGGGGAAGAGTTGGGGCATTGATTGAAAATGCAGGCAATCAACTTAAATCTGAAAAATGCAGAGGAAGAAATCATGCGTGTGTTTCAGATTCAACTGTCAAACTACCGTGAAGCAATAAATCATCTTTCCCCAAAATCTGCCATTGAATTGGTAGTAAATTTATGCGAAAATTATGTTGAAGTAGGGATAAATTCGTATTATACTATTTTTCGTAGATTATGTAAAAATGTATAACATATAGAAGAACTGAATAATTGCGAGACTCATAATTACAAAATAAGATTTGCAATTACCTACTTTAACATAGAAAGAAGAGGAAAGATACAAATGAAAAAGAAGATTTTAAAAGGCTTCCTGTGTTTTTTATTAACCGCTGTGATGGTGGCAGAGGGAAATTTAGGGGCTTTTTCGACCTATGCGGCAGAAAAAACGTCTTCCGTAAGCAGACAGAAGGATAAGGAAATAAAGGAAGAGACGTTAGCCGGGGATGATGCAGGTGCAGAAGAAAAGTCTGAAAATGCAGAAGAGGAAATTACCGCAAACACTTATTTGTATCCTTTTGAAGAAGCAGTAACCGCACTGGAACAACTGGCAAAAGAACGGGAGCTTCCTGCGGTTGTTTATCTGGCAGATACGGTGATGTTACGGACAGAACCGGAAGAAAAAAGTGAGCCTGTCAAGGAATTAAAATCCGCGGATACGGTACAGATTATTGGTGCCGGACAGGATTCAGAATATGGCATCTGGTATCTGGTAAAGTTTACCGATGAGACCGAGGAAGTGACCGGATATATAAACAGCGAAAATATTGCCTGTGTTGATTCGGAATTTATGGATTGGCAGGCAACCTATATCCGAAGCATTAGTGTAATCGGACTGGATGAGAGGGATGGAAAGTATAACGATATTGAGAAATTTCCATCTTCTTATCAAAGTGCTTTAAAAGAATTAAAGAATAAACATCCAAACTGGATTTTTGTACCCATGAACACGAATCTTGACTGGAGTAAGTCTGTCAAAGCACAGAAAGGAAATAAAAGTTTAATTCATTCCAATCTTTCAGAATGCTGGAAAAACGGAATATATTCCACCGGATGGGCTTATGCGTCAGAAGCGGCAATTAAATATTATATGGACCCCAGAAACTGGCTGTCAGAACAAAATATCTTCCAGTTTGAAATGTTAGGGTATGACAGCACTTACCAGACTTTGGAAATGGTAGAAAGTATTGTTTCGGGCACTTTTATGGCGGGACAGACGGTTGAAAACGGAAAGACCTACGCCCAGACATTTATAGAGCTGGCAAAAAGTACAAATGTAAGCCCCATCCTGCAGGCGGCCAGAGTACGGCAGGAACAGGGAGTAAAAGGAGACAGT
Source organism: uncultured Lachnospiraceae bacterium (assembly GCA_964503695.1). Classification (GTDB taxonomy): domain Bacteria; phylum Bacillota; class Clostridia; order Lachnospirales; family Lachnospiraceae; genus SFDP01. Next base: position 12,959 of record CAZDAT010000001.1, on the reverse strand, counting down.
GCACTGATTTCCGGCGTTTATGCAGGCTATGAAGGATATTATAATTATTATAATATACAGGCAAGCGGAAAAACGAATACGGAAGTGATAGAAAGCGGATTAAAATATGCAAAAGAAAAAGGATGGAATACCCGGTATAATGCTTTGCTGGGAGGAGCACAGTTCTTAGGAAAAGATTATATTAAGGTAGGACAGGATACCTTGTATTTGCAGAAATTTGATTTAATCGGTCCCTCTTATTATACCCATCAGTATATGCAGAATATTAAGGCACCCTATACGGAAGCCATAAGTGTATATAATGCGTATAATAAGAAAGGCTTGTTAAGTCAGGCATTTATTTTCCGCATTCCGGTATATGCAAATATGCCTGCAAAAAAGGCGGCAGAACCGGGAAAAGAAGATAAAATTACCTTAACAACAACCAGCATACCTAATTTGCAGACCGATAGTGAGGTTACATTGACTCCACTGGTTAACGGAAAAACCGCAGAGGGAATTAACTGGATATTTACCTCTTCCAATCCGGAGGTAGCGACGGTAGATAACAATGGTCTGGTAAAGGCACTGAAAGCCGGAGAAACCACGATTACGTGTAAAGACGCGGATGACCCGGACAATCCAAATGTGGGAAGCTGTAAGATTACTGTGATAAAGGCAGATATAGATGAAGCAAAGCTGGAAAAGCCTGTGCTTGAAGAGATTACATATGATTCTGCCATGACGTTAAAGGATATTGCACTGCCCGCAGGCTATACATGGGTAAATCCCGATATGGTACCGACAGCGGCACAGACAGAGTATGCGGTAATTTATAGTCCCAATGAGGAAAAATATAATTCCATTACTTTTAATCTGTCTCTGATAGTGAAAAAGAAAACTTTAACTGCAAATGAATATACAATACCGAAAGACTTGGAAGGCGGAGCAGGAAACGAACTTTCCACCGTAAATCTGCCGGAGGGATTTTATTGGGATAATCCACAGGAAAAATTGCCGAATACTTTGGGAACTTATGAGTATAAGGCAAGTTATAATCCGGACAGTACCAATTATGAAACAGTAACAGATATTAAAATTCCTGTAAAAGTAATCTGTGCGGCACATAATTTCGGGGAATGGAAGGTTACAGAGGCTTCCTGTGAAACGGATGGCAGTAAGGTAAGAAGCTGTTCTATTTGTGGAAAAGAAGAAAAACTTATTTTGGAAAAAACAGGTCATTCTTATGAATCTGAGGTAACAAAAGAGGCAACCGAGGAAAAAGAAGGAATCCGTACTTACACCTGTAAAAACTGTGGAGATACCTATACAGAAGCGATTCCTAAATTACAGCCTGTACATGTACATAAATATACAGAAAGTATAGTACAGAAGGCTTCCTGTACAGTGGATGGTCAGAAGCTGTTTGAGTGCTCCTGTAAAGACAGTTATACGGAGGTTATAAAAGCTTCCGGTCATACCATGGTAAATGGTCGCTGTCAGGTATGCGGTTATACAGAGACAACGGAAGTCCCGAAAAATGATAATGTAAATTCCAACCAGGGAAACGGAAATACAGCTAACAGTGGAAGTAACAGCAATGCCGAGAACAGTACTGGCAGTAACAATGGAAGCAACAGTAATGCCGGGAACAGTACTGGCAGTAACAACGGAAGCAACAGCAATGCCGGAAATAATTCGACAGGAAACGGTAATGTCAACAATGCCGGAAACAGCGGAAGCGGAAATACGAATGCCAGTGGAAGCGGAAACACCAGTAATACTGGAAGTAACAGCAATGCTGGCAATAATGCAGCTAACGGTAATACCGGAACCACAACTGGCGGAAACAAAACAGAAAACAGCAATAATACCGGAAATAGTAATACCAGTGGAAGCGGTAATAACAATAACAGTAATACTGGAACTAATAGCAATACTGGAAGTAACAGTAATGTCGGTAATAACGAAACTAGCGGTAATACCGGAACCACAACTGGTGGAAACAAAACAGAAAACAGCAATGATACCGGAAATAATAATACATCCGCCAGCGGAACTGACAGTAATACCGGAAATACCTCCGGTGAAAACAAAAAACCTTCTTCTGAGAATAATGCCGGAAGTACAATAACAAATAGTAATAAGGAAAGTTCTGAAAGCGGGAACAACAATGCTGTTAATGCTGTGACCACAGAAGGAAATACAACAGGCAATGATAACGTTGCAGAAAATAAGGCAGATACCAAAGAAAAAGAAACTGAAAATGAGAAACTCGCAGAAAATGCAGAAACCGGGACAAAGAAGGATAACAATACTGTTACCACAGGTGCTTCAAGCCCTGCCAATAAGACAGAAACTGAGTTAATGTCCAGTCTGATTGAGAATGCCAAGACGGAAACAACGCAGGAAGGAACTGAACAGACCGTATCCATTCAGTTAAGTAAAAATACGGAAATATCACAGACTATTGTGGAAATGGCAAAAAAACAGGGTGTAAACCTTGAAGTGGAGCTTCCAAACAGTTTAAAGTGGGTCATTCAGACCGATAGCCTTTCTGATATCATGCCTTCCCAGGTAAATATGAATGCCCAGATAGTACAGGATGTGGTGGAAGCAGAAGCGATTAATGCAGTTGTAGGAGAAAATGAATATGTGGAATTAAGTCTTTCCCATGATGGCGAATTTGGTTTTGCGGCAACCCTGGTGGTACCTGTAGAAGAAAAATACATAGGAAAGACGGCGAATCTGTTCTACTATAATGAAATGACAAAAGCACTGGAGTTTCAGATGGCAGCCTTGGTAGATGAAGAAGGAAATGTAGCCCTTGATTTTGTACACGCATCTGATTATGCCATTGTATTTGCGGATGAATCTATGGAAGAAGAGACAGCAGAGGCAATAACGGAGAACCTTTCTGATGAGAATAGCTTTGAGGAAACCTTAGAGCCGGAAGAGAAAGAAAGTGCCAGTCATCTGCTTATAGTCTGTGTGATTATCATGATACTGGCAGGTGCCATGGCAGCAGCAGGCTATGTTATCTGGAGCGGAAAAAAAGAAATCTCTGACGGAAAAGATTTCGAAGAATGGCTGAACGAAGAGAAGAAAGAGCCTGTGGAAAAAGTCACAAAAAAACAACAGACGAAAGCGAATATCCTGCCGCCGGAACAGGAAAAAGAACCGGAAGAGTATCTGGATGATGACGTGGATGATTATCGGGAAAAGGACCTTCCTTTAACAGATACACAGAGTCAGACAGAACCGGAAGAAGAATATCTTGACGATGATGTAGACGATTATCGGGAAAAGGGACCAGATTTATATTGAAAAAAGGATTAGGTTCATGTATAATTGGGCTGTCGCACTTGGGGAATTGGTGCGGCAGCCTTTCCTATTTTTGTGGTATCAGAGATTTAGGAAATGAGTTGAAAATTATAATGAGAAAAGGGAGAAGACAGATGAGAAAGAAGATAAGTATGCTGGTGCTTTCTTTGGTGCTTGCAGGAATGCTTGCAGCCTGTGGGGATTCTGAAGCAGAAGTAACAGAACAGACACCTGTTGTGGAAACTAAGGAAGAAACAGCAGAACCGGAAGAAGAGGAAGTTGTAGAAGAGGTACAGGAAATCGAAGTTCCGGAGGGAATGTACAGAAGCGAGCTTACCAACGAAATTATTTCTGAGGAAATCAAAAACCAGAGACCCATTGCAGCCATGGTAGATAACGAGAAAACAGCACTTCCGCATTACGGAATTAACCAGGCAGATGTTGTGTATGAAATGATGAACAGTACCTTAAATGGAAGAATTACACGTCTGATGGTGCTTGTAAAGGATTGGGGAAATATTGAACAGTTAGGAAGTATCCGTTCCGTAAGACCTACTAATATTTTACTTGCAGCAGAATGGAATGCAGTTCTTTGTCATGACGGAGGTCCGTTCTATATTGATGCATATTTTGAAAAAGGATATATGGATCATTTCAGCGGCGGATTTTCCCGTGTAGATAATGGAAAAGCAAGGGAATTTACAGAATATATTGTGGCAGGAGATTTGGAAAGCCGTTTTGCGAATTCCAAGGTTTCTACAGAATATAATGAATACGCAAATGAAGAGCCGCACTTCAATTTTGCAACAGAAGCAAATCCTGTAGATTTAACGGATATGGCAAATACACAGGATTGTACAAAGGTTGTATTACCTTTTGAACATAACGGCTCTTACCTGGTATATAATGAAGAAACACAGACATATGACTATTATGAGTATGGCAGTGCACATGTGGATGCAGGGGATAATAACAAGGTAACATCCTTTAAAAATGTCATCATCCAGGATGTAACCTTCCATCAGTATGATGAAAACGGTTATATGATTTTTAACTGTATCGGAGAAGGAAGATGGGGTTACTACATCACAAATGGTAAGGCAATGCAGATTACATGGTCAAAGCTTAGTGATACAGACATTACACGTTACTATGATTTTGATGGCAATGAAATCACAATCAATACAGGAAAAACATATATTGCACTTTGTCCGGATGACAATTTCCCATATGTTGCCATTACTGCTGAATAAATAAAAAATGTGAAAAAGAAAAGAGAAGGGAAGCATTTTCCCCTCTCTTTTTTCATATATTTATAATACTATATCGGCAGGTGGAGGCATTAGCATGGATTTTTATACGAAGAATACATACGACTTATATAAAGATGTGAAAGAACGTACCAGGGGAGAAATATATTTAGGGGTGGTAGGACCTGTAAGAACGGGAAAATCGACTTTTATAAAAAGATTTATGGACCTTCTGGTACTGCCCCAGATAGAAGAGGATGAAGAAAGAAAACGAACCATGGATGAAATGCCTCAAAGTGCATCGGGAAAAACAATTACCACAACGGAACCGAAATTTATTCCCAAAGAAGCGGTCAGGGTAAAATTATCGGATGAGGTACAGGTATTGCTCCGGTTAATAGATTGTGTGGGCTTTCTGGTGAATGGTGCCACGGGGCATATGGAAGAAGGTACCGAGAGAATGGTAAAAACGCCATGGCATAAAGAAGCCATTCCTTTTACAAAAGCAGCGGAAATTGGAACACAGAAAGTAATCAATGACCATGCAACCATAGGAATTGTGGTTACAACAGACGGAAGCATCGGAGAACTGGAACGAAAAGATTATTTACAGGCAGAAGAAAAAACAATCGCAGAACTGAAAAATATCAGAAAACCTTTTGTGGTACTGGTAAATTCCATCAAGCCATACAGTGAGGAAACCCTGCAGCTTGTAGAAAATATGGAAGAGAAATATCAGGTGGCGGCCATGGCGGTAAACTGTCTGCAAATGAAAAAAGAAGACATTTATAAAGTATTAAAAAAAGCTTTGTATGAATTTCCTGTGACCAGTATGGAATTTTTTGTGCCGAAATGGGTGGAAAGTCTTGCCCTGACGCATCCTGTGAAACAGGAGATTATGGAAAAAATTAAGGAATTAATGCAGCAGGTTGACAAGATGAGTGATGTCATGACCCGTGAAGACAGCCTGCAGGGAAATTATTTAAAGAGATGTAACTGCCGGGAAATTTCCATGGCAGAGGGCAGGGTAACCTATAACATCGAGGTAGACGATAAATATTATTATGAAATGCTTGGTGAAATTACAAACGAAGAAATAAAGAATCAGTATCAGTTATTGGATTTATTAAAAGAATATGCACAAAGAAAACAGGAATATGAAAAAGTATTACAGGCGATGGAAAGTGTGCGGATGTCCGGTTATGGCGTGGTAACTCCCTTAAAAGAAGAAATTGCACTGGAGGAAGCACAGATTGTAAAGCATGGCAGTAAATACGGAGTAAAGATTAAAGCAGACAGTCCGTCAATTCATATGATACGTGCAAACATCACGACGGAAATTGCACCCATTGTAGGTTCAGAACAACAGGCTAATGACCTGATTGATTATATCAAGGAAGAAAAGAAAAACGGAAAGGAAATCTGGGAAATCAATATCTTTGGAAAAACGGTAGAACAGCTGATTCAGGATGGGATTCAGAGGAAAGTAGAGACTGTCGGAGAGGACAGCCAGAAAAATCTACAGGAGACCATGCAGAAAATATTGAATGAAAGTAACGGTGGAATGATTTTTATTATTATTTAATCTATCAAAAAAAGTATATTTATGATAAAATAGTGGCGTTATATACTGACGTCGCTATTTTTATATCAGAAAGCAGTGCGGAAGCTACCAGATAAGCAAAATCATCCGTAATTACTTTTGACACGTTAATCTATAACAAAAAAGGATACGCAGGATGGGAATATGGGAAAAAAGAAGAAAAAACAGGAATTATATGAATATCAATATACCACACCGAATAAAAAAGTGATAAAGGAAATACTTCCCGCAGTCAAAAAACCGGCAGGAATTTCTGAATATAAGAGTAAAATCAGCTGGGGCATTCTGGTAACGGCTTTCGGGGTTTTTAAGCTGTTAGGTGCCCTGGAGGCAGCGGCAATGCTGGGTGCTTTTGCCATGTTAAGAAAGCTTGTGATTTATGGAGCAATTACAGGCTATGGAATTTATGAATTAAGAAAAGGTAAAGCATATTCTGACCGGGCAGACCGATATGTCCGTTATATGAAACTGCTTGAAAAAAAGCAGTTTGCATCCATAGAGGAGCTGGCTGGTGCAGTAGCAAAAAAGACCAGAACGGTAATTAAAGATTTGGAATTTATGATAGAAGAGAAGTGGTTTTTAGAGGGAAGATTTGACGACAGGAAGACCCAGTTTATGCTGACGGACAAAGTGTATGAACAATACAGGCTGGCAGAAGAGGGAAGGCTGTTAAGGCAACAGGAGGAGTTAGAAAAACAAAGTCTGGAAAATGACCCGGTACAAAAGGAAGTGGCACAGATACTGGAAGAGGGAAATCTTTATATCCGGCAGATTCGCAGATTAAATGATGAAATTTTAGGGGAAGATATCAGCAGCCAGCTGGAGCAGATAGAACATATAATTGACAGTATTTTTACTACGGTGAAAAGAAAACCGGAAAAGCGTTTCGAGCTTCGAAAACTGATGCAGTATTATCTTCCCATGACAGTGAAAGTGGTTACCACTTATCGTGATTTTGAAAATGAAAGAGTTCCCAGTGAACAGCTGGAAGAAAGCAAGCGGGAAATCAGGGAGACCCTGGAAAAAGTAATTACGGCTTTTGGCACGTTGCGGGAAAAGCTGTTTCAGGAGGATGTTTTAGATGTTTCCACAGATTTAGACGTTTTGGAGACCATGATGTCACAGGAAGGTCTGATTGAGGGGGAACTTCATTCTTTGTCATAAACTTAAAACATGAAAAAATGCCGGAAAAAAATATCGGGATATGTAAAGGAGAAAAGCATGGAAAGAATAGAAGATGCAGAAATTCGGGAACCGGAATTAACATTGGAACCTTTTTCAAAGGAAACAAAAGAAGAAGTAAGTGTGGAAGAAACCGGAATTTCAGAAGTACAGAGGGAAATGGAAAGCCTCAGGCTTACGGATGCTGAAAAAAAGATGGTACAGGATTTTGCCAGTAAAATTGATTTGAAAAATACCGGAATGGTGCTTCAGTACGGTGCCGGGGCACAAAAGAAGATTGCGGATTTTTCCGAAAGTGCACTGGAGAATGTAAGAAGCAAAGACCTGGGAGAAGTGGGAGACCTTTTAACAGATGTAGTCAGCCAGCTAAAGTGCTTTGACGAAGAGGAAAAAAAGGGGATTTTTGGAATCTTTAAAAAAGCAGGCAATAATATTGAAGCCATGAAAACTAAATATGCAAAAGCTGAAAATAATGTGAATACCATGGTAGAGGTACTGGAAGGACATCAGGTACAACTGATGAAGGATACTGCCATGCTGGACAAGATGTATGAAATCAATAAGAATTATTTTAAAGAACTGAATATGTACATTCTTGCCGGAAAAGAAAAGATGGAAAGAGTACAGAAAACAGAACTGCCGCAACTGATGGAAAAGGCACAAAAAAGCGGTCTGGCACAGGATGCACAGGAAGTAAGTGACATGAAATCCATGCTGGAACGTTTTGAAAAGAAAATCCATGATTTGGAGCTTACCAAAACTATTTCCCTGCAGATGGCACCCCAGATAAGGCTGATTCAGAATAATGATACGGTTATGGCAGAAAAAATCCAGTCCACCCTGGTCAATACCATTCCGCTCTGGAAAAGCCAGATGGTTCTGGCTCTGGGAATGAACCGTTCCGCAGAGGCTGCCAGGGCACAGCAGGCAGTTACGGATGTGACCAATGAGCTTTTGAAGAAAAATGCAGCCATTCTTCATCAGTCTACTGTGGAAACTGCAAAAGCTTCGGAAAGAAGTATTGTCGATATTCAGACCCTTACGGAAACCAATCAGTTATTAATCCAGACTCTGGATGAAGTGGTGCAGATACAGGCAGAAGGAAAAGAAAAAAGAAAACAGGCAGAAGCGGAACTGAATCGTATTGAAAATGATTTAAAGCTGCGTCTTCTGGGAATGACAAAATAAGGGAAAAATTTGGAAAGAAGAGGAAAAAACAAATGAATATTCGTTTATATAATGCAAGAATCATGACAATGGAAGAACCGGGAGTCATTAATGAGGGTGAAATCTGGGTAAAGGAAAATCGTATTTTTTATGTAGGAAGCGAGAAAAAAGAATTTGCGGAAGAAATTATCTGGGACAGACAGATAGATTGTGAGAAAAATCTTTTAATGCCCGGATTTAAAAATGCCCATACCCATTCAGCCATGACGGTGTTCCGTTCTCTGTGTGACGATTATAATTTGCAGGACTGGCTGAACAATGAGATTTTTCCAAGGGAAGCAAAAATGACAGGAGAGGACTGTTATGATTTGACAAAGCTTGCAATTCTTGAATACCTTACCAGTGGTATTACGGCAATTGGGGATATGTACCTGACCCCGGAAACCATTGCAGATGCCTGTAACGATATGGGAATGAGGTGTGTGCTTGTCAGCGGCCTGAATAAGTTCGGACCAGCATTATGTGTCATGGAAGAACGTTTTAACAAGCTGAACGGAAAATATGATTTGGTTTCCTATAAAATGGGAGTCCATGCAGAATATACCTGCTCAAGGGAGCTTCTGGAACAGGTGTCTGAACTGATTCACAAGTATAAAGCACCGCTTTATGTTCATATGTCTGAAACAAAGACAGAGGTAGAAGAATGTGAAAGCCGTTATCAGATGACCCCTCCGGCATTGTTTGAAGAACTGGGCTTATTTGATTTTGGCGGCTCTATTTACCATGGGGTACATCCCACGAAGGAAGATATGGAGATATTAAAACGCCACAACATCAGTGTCATTACCAACCCTGCTTCCAATGCAAAGCTTGCCAGCGGTATTGCTCCCATAGGAGAGTATTTGCGAAAAGGAATCAATGTGGGAATCGGAACCGATGGAGCCTCCAGCAACAACTGTCTGGATATGTTCCGGGAAATGTTTTTGGTAACGGCACTTGCAAAGTTAAAGGAAAATGACCCTGCTGCCGTAGATGCCATTAAAGTACTCTCCATGGCAACCAAAAATGGTGCATATTCCATGGGCTTAGAGGATTGTGATGTACTGGCAGAGGGAAAAATGGCAGACATCATTATGATTGATTTGAAACAGCCGAATATGCAGCCTTTGAATAATATTGCAAAAAACATTGTATACAGCGGAAGTAAAATGAATGTAAAGATGACCATGATTAATGGAAAAATTCTTTATGAAAATGGAGCGTTTGCAGAAGGAATTGATGTAGAAGATATTTACGCAAAAGCCAATACGATTTTAGAACGTTTGCGTTAAGTAATTAAGTAAAAGAGGGCTGCAAAATATTAGTTTTAGACAGCCCTTTTATAGCTTTTATAAAATGGAGAATTGGATGACAGAAATTGTTTTTTTGGGAATTTTTCTCTTCCTTTTTGTGTTTATGATTGGCAATGGCTATGTCATAAATAAAAAAAAGACAGAAAAATTAATCTGTAAATTAAAAGAAGATTATGGAAAAGAAAATCAAAGAAAATGGACACCACAGGAACTGGAAAAAATCTCTCATTACAGTAAGAAACGAAGTACAAAAGAGAGCATTGATGAACTGACCTGGAATGATTTGGACATGGACCTTATTTTTAGGCAGATGGCATATACCGGTTCTTCTGTCGGTGACGATTATCTGTATTTTTTACTGCATAATCCCGCGAAGGAGAAAATGGTTTTACTGGAAAGGGAGAAGAAGCTTTCCTGTCTGGAAAATCAGGAGGAAACCCGAATAAAGCTACAGGTTCTTTTTGCGGATATCGGAAGAATTAAGAAATATTCTTTTTCAGATTATATAACGTATCTGATGCAGGAAAATGCAAAAAGCAACAGGATTCATTATGCGGTTATCTTTTTGATTATTTTTTCCCTTTTTTTTATGCAGTTTCATCTGTATCTTGGTATGGGAGCTTTCTTTCTTCTGATTTTATATAATATAACGGCATATTTTAAAGACAAGGCATTTATGGAGCCTTATCTGATAAGTCTGCGTTATCTTTTAAAAAGCCTTAAGGATGCCGGGGAGCTTGTAAAAATATTGCCGGAAGAATGGAATGAGGAAAAGGAGCAGTTAGAAAAGATACTTTTTTCCATGAAAAAGGTTCAAAAAAATTCATTTTTAGTGGGTGTACCGGGCAGGATGGCCGGAGAGGGAATCGAACTGATTCTGGATTATTTAAGAATGTGTCTGCATCTGGATTTAATAAAATTTAACCAAATGCTGTATGAGCTGCAGCAAAAGGAAAATGAGATATGGAAGCTTTATGAAATTTTAGGCGAGGCAGATGCCTGTACCGCCATTGTGCAGTACCGTAAATTCTTAAAGCAGACCTGCAAACCGGAGTTTGAAAACAAGAAGCAGTTTTTTGCCAGAGGAATATACCATCCGCTTTTGGAAAATCCGGTTTCCAATTCCTTTTCCATGGAAAGGAGTATGCTGTTAACCGGATCCAATGCCTCCGGGAAATCTACCTTTTTGAAAACGACAGCAATCAACATTTTGCTGGCACAGACAATCCATACCTGCACGGCAGAAGAAGTTAAACTGCCGTTTAGCAGTCTTTATACTTCCATGTCTGTAAAGGACAGCCTTGAATTGAAGGAAAGCTATTATGTGGCAGAAGTCAAGGCAATCAAAAGAATTTTAGATGCGGCAAAGGAAGAAAAGCAGGTCATCTGCATGATAGATGAGGTGTTAAGGGGAACCAATACCCTGGAAAGGATAGCCGCGTCTACACAGATTTTAAAGACCATGGCTGAACAGGGTGTTTTATGTATCGCGGCTACCCATGATGTAGAATTAACCAAAACACTGGAAAAGGATTATGAAAATTATCATTTTGAAAAATCCGTAGTGAAGGGAGAGGTTTTCTTTTCTTACCAGTTAAAAAAAGGCAGGGAAGAAGGCTGTAATGCCATTGATTTGCTGGCTCATCTGGGGTATGATAATGTATTGATTGAAAAAGCAAGAGAAATGATTAAAAACTTTACGGAAAGGGGAGAATGGATATGCAGGTAACCTTATATTCTGACGGGGCAGCCAGGGGAAATCCCGACGGACCGGGAGGCTATGGATGCGTTCTTCATTATACAGACTCCAGGGGAGAATTGCATGTCAGGGAATTTTCGGCAGGGTATGTAAAAACTACCAATAACCGTATGGAGCTTATGGCAGTTATCGTAGGGATGGAAGCACTAAAGAAGCCTTGTCAGGTAACGGTGGTTTCGGATTCCAAATATGTGACCGATGCTTTTAATAAGCACTGGATAGAAAGCTGGCTTAAAAATAACTGGAAAAACAGTGCCAAAAAGCCTGTGAAAAATAAGTCCTTGTGGCTCAGGCTTTTAAAAGCCATGGAACCCCATCAGGTAAAATTCCAGTGGATTAAGGGACATGCCGGACATCCGGAGAATGAAAGATGTGATGAGCTTGCAACGAAAGCCGCAGACGGAACCAATCTGCTGGTGGACCCGATGGAAGAGTAAAGTTTGGCGGAAGGCTTGACTGGGGAAAGAAGATAATGCTATGATAGTGACAGTAAGAAAGGTATGGTGAGTTAAATGAGTAATCTGATTGCATTTGTAAATGCATTTTTATCTTATTTTTTATTATTCGGACTTATAGTTTTATTGTGTCTTGTAGCAGTTTTTGCTGGAATTAAGCTTCGCAAAAATAAAGACTTAAAAGAGCAAAACCAAAAAGAAACTCCAAAGCTTAGTTAAGAATATCAGATGAAAATAACAAATGAGAAGGAATGGTGATTGTACAAAAATTGCCATTTTTTTCTTTGTTATTTTTAATGTTGACAGATGAGGGGGGCAGCCTTTATACTTGAAATATGTCACTACAATATCTAGTGAAAAACAAAAGGTCGGCACAATATTGTGTATGTCAAAAAACGGAAAGAAGGGTTTTTATGGGTAGCAATTTTGAAGAAAAGAAAGCAGAGAATGAACTGGATTTCGGGAAAGAATATACTCCCAGAAAAAAGATAAAAGTAATTAAAAAGGATGGAAGTACGGAAGCCTTTAATGTACAGAAGGTAATCAGTGCCGTAGGAAAAAGTGCCTATCGTGCATTGACAAAATTTACAGAAGAAGAACAGCGAAGAATCTGTCAGTATGTGATTGACAAGGTAGATGAACTGGACAGTGATGAGATTCCGATTCCCATTATGCATAATATTGTGGAAAGTGCTTTGGAAGATATTAAACCGGTGGTGGCAAAAAGCTACAGGGATTACCGTAATTATAAAAAAGACTTTGTGCATATGATGGATGATGTCTATACAAAGAGTCAGTCTATCCGTTACATCGGGGATAAAAGCAATGCGAATACGGACAGTGCGCTTGTAGCAACGAAGCGCAGCCTGATCTTTAATGAATTAAATA